>JAMCZD010000506.1 GCA_023473405.1 Candidatus Omnitrophota bacterium | reverse complement strand
GATTCGCACCGGCTCGATATGGGCGCAGAAGCACCGGCGATGCGAAGCGTCCCTGCAAATCGTCCCGACCGCCTTGGAGGCAGTTCCAGGTTATGGGCGGTCCTCCGCTGGAGAAGCGTTGGACAATAGGCAGACCAAGGGCGGGCCGATACGTTTGGGCGATGTTTCGGTTTCGCCCGGCGTCGTGGTCATTCCTGGCCCACTTGAAACCCGGACTACGTTGCGG
Source organism: Candidatus Omnitrophota bacterium (assembly GCA_023473405.1). GTDB lineage: Bacteria > Verrucomicrobiota > Verrucomicrobiia > Limisphaerales > UBA1319 > JAMCZD01. Next base: position 7,467 of record JAMCZD010000506.1, on the reverse strand, counting down.
TGTGCGCGCGAGGTCCGCTGTTCGTCCATAGTTGCGCCATCCTTTCAGCCAGCGCGCCAGGACGGCGATGGCGTGATTGGCATCGTTGGCCGGCAGTTGTTTGAGAAGGACAGACTGAGAAGACGCGAATCTCCCGAGAGCCGGCTCCAAAGGCGGCGGCTCAGATTGAAAGGCCAAGGCGCCCATGGCGCGTCGCGACCGGAACCCAAGGGAACCGAGGTGCCCGAACACGGTGACCAGCGTCCGAACATCCTCCCAAAGCCGATCATCACCACGCCAATGGACGACCAAATCGAATTTGGGCAACGCAGGAGCGGCGAAGAAGGCGCGGCGGCTGTTTCGGAGGGGAAACAGCAGGTAACCATGCTCACGGTCCAACGATGCCTTCGCGGATTCGGGAATCCTGGCAGCCAGGATCCGCAATTGGTCCGGCTCGGCGGCCTTTACCTGAACGATCAACCGGCTGGCGGACTTGGCTCCAGGCACGGCGCTGCCGAAGACCAAACGTTCCTGTTGAGCTACGCGCAGGGGAGCCAGTGATGTAAAACCGCCCAAGACACGAAACCACCAGCGCAGTTGGCCGCGAATTGCCGGGGCGCGAATTTCGGCTTGGGCCTCGGGATTCGCACTGCCGCTGAAGCATGGGGTAACCAGTTCGAATGGGAAGGTCTGGGTGTTCACGGCATCTTTCCCAGCCCGGCCTTTTTCGCGGCGGCGCGAATGGCCTGCTCCACTTGGGCCCATTGGCCGCCGCGCCGGGCGCGTTGCTTGAGGTCTTCCCAGAAACCGAGGCGGGGACCGCGCAAGGCGCGAATCACGACGAGCTGTTCGGCGGCACTCAGGCCGCGGGCGAAGTTTTGGAGCTTGCTGCGGAACTGGTCATCGGTGAGACGGGACATTTTGAAGTCCTCCTGTTCCTCAGGGGACATCTTTTCCATGGCCTGGGTAAACGCTTCATCGGCCCTGCGTTTGGCTTCGACCTGTTCTTTTCGCAACTGCGTTTCGCGCTCGAACTGGCGGCGTTTGCGTTCGGTTTGCTGCTGTTGGGAGAGCTTGGTTTGCCAGGTTAGCTGCAGCGCCTCCGAGGTGTCGAACCAGCCGTAGCCTGCGGATTTTTTCGTGCCTAATCCGAGGGTAGCCAACCCGGCCTGCAACCAGCTTCGTGCCGCCGGCCGCCAGGCGCTGTTGCCCAGAATGATGAAAGTGAAAAGGATGCCCGGCGCCACGGCGGGAAAAAACTGCGGAACCGGTTCTTCCACATCGAGGGCGTCAATATAGTCCTTGTCGCTGCGGTAATAGGAGGGGTGATGACTGTCCGCCACCTCCAATTCCAAGTCATTGCCGGGCAGTTCCCATGGATAAGCGGGTAAGAAATGGACTTGGCCGCGGCACCGCCCCAGCCTCGCCCGCCAGCGGTCCAAACCAAAATCCTCATGGGGAAAGAAAATCCGCCAAAGCCGCTCTTGCCCCAACGCCAAGACGCGCTCCGCTGCCGGCTGGCAAGCCCAAGCCAGGTCCGAGTCCGGATGCCAATCGGACGCTGACCAACCAAAGACCAACGCGGTCTCGACCAGCCGTTCGACCTTGACCTCCTGCGCCGAAGCCTGGCGCAGGAGTTCGATGGCATAGTCTCGAGCGCAACCCTTGATGGCGCTGCCGGGAATGAAAGGAACACCGGTGTGGCGATCAAGGCATAAACCGGCCTGTTCAAGCGGACCAGTTTGGGTGTGGAGAAGCAAACGCCCTTGCAACCCGCCAAAAAGCAGATCCTCGGGTTTGATGGGAAGTTGGTTCAACAGCAAGTCGCGCCAGGCCAATAGCTTGAAGCCCAATGCCGGTTTGGCGAATACCTGTTCCTCGAGCGCGCGGCGAGCTTTCGGATCGGATCGAGCAAGCGCAAGCCGATCCAGCAACAATGAGCGGGATTCGCACAAGGGCGCGTTTTCGCCGAGAACCATGCGGGTATCGCTTGCCATCAACAAGGGCATAAGAAAGTGGGTTTACCTGGACCGGAACCGGTTCAGGTAACCGAGATAAGCGACTGCCTCGAGGGTGGCCGATTGCAGGAGCGTGGAAGGATGCCCGGTCAAGCCGCGGACCAGGTCATCGGTGGTATGAACCGGGAACGGCAATAAGGCTCGTTCTTTCGACGCCAGATACCGCCCAACTTCAAGGACCAGTTCCTCGTGCCCGCCGCGGTGATCGATCGAGCTCTTGTCCCTGGCAAATGCGATGGCGGCCAGCAGGCCGTTGTTCAGAAGGGAGAAAGACACCTCGCGGAGTATCTGGGCGCAGTTGTCTCCCTTGATTTCCTCGTTGCGGGTGTTCGCCCAAAAGTTGAGGGCTTGCCGGGCGCGAATCTGGTCAAGGTTTTTCATGAGAATCAGCTACCGCACCGAATCCTTGAGCTCGACCGTGCAATACCCGAGACCGGTACTGGCGTCGGCGCCGAACTGGAGGAGATTACCCCGGTCGAGGAGCTTGGCGGAAAACGCTTCATCGGGGGGACGTGGTTGGTCTTTGGGCTGGTTATGGCCGCGTTCATCGAAGCAGTTCAGGCAGGCATAGAACATGGTCTCACCGGGGACATTCTCCTGGCTGAAGACGCCGCCCGGCTGAGTAATGCCCAGGGCTTTGTCTATCGAGGCGTGCTGGACGAATTCACAGGCGGTTTGGCTGAAGTAACACAGGATGCCATCGTTGACGACGGCGAGCCGGTTTGAAACCTCGCTCCATACCGGGTCTCTAGGCAGGACAGCGCGCAGGTGATCGGCCAGGCCCGGAGTTTGTCCGGCGCTTCCCGGCAACTCACCGGCATAGTTGAATGCATACTCCTCGAATACAACCCGGTCACTAATCGACAGCGGCCCGGTCTTGGAGAACAAGGCCTGGTCCTCACGCAGTTCGCCTTTAGGCAAGAAGTTATAATCAGGCTGCCCGTCCTCTTTATAACCTTTCATGCCGCCGTCCCGGGCGAACCGTTGCAGAACGAGCGGTGAGGTTATCCAGCCAAAACCGCCTCGAGCCGATCGGATGGGAAAGGCGAGCAGTTTGGCTTCGGAGAATTGAAGGGCGCCCGGGGAGGAGCCGGTTTCATCGCCGGCGGCGGCCCCGAACAGCCACGTCCCTTCGGCTTGTCGTGGTGAGCCTGCGATGGTTTTGCCTCCGCCGCTTGGAGCCGGAGCGGGCTCGGTCCACTGCCCGGCAAATGCGCCTTTCAAGGTGGAACCGGGAATGATGGGCAAAGCGGTGTGGCGCTCCCGCAGGACCGGATGATCGATTAGACCGGAGGACAGGCCGGCGCCAATATGCAGCGGGGTGCGGGTGAAGAGGTAGAGTATTTTTTGGCGCATGTTATAGAATCGAGTTACTCATCGGAGCCGTTGCATTGCATTCCCGGAGCATATCAAGCGGCAACAGGCTAATCACCATAAAACTTCCATGAACCGCAGACGCCCAGGCCGAACCCCTTTTCGCCAAATCGAGTGCTGCGGCGGTTATGAATGTCTTTGATGCCCTCGCGCTCCGCTCCATGCCAGGCCAGGGCATCTGACAACTCCGCCGCGCCCGGCCCTTCGAAGTAATAAACGGCTCCGGGCGGAACCGCGAGGTAAGAGTCCTTGGGGCTGGGCGTCACGTTTGGGGCGTTGATCAGGAGATGTCGATTCTCGCTCCAGCCCCCAATGATCATCGGCTCCGGAACACAGGCCGCCACCAGACGGCATTCGATGAACTCGAACGATCGAACGCGCCGGCGCCATTGGTCGCGCGGTTCACCCGGTTGGCGGCCGACGTCGCCTTTCCGAAGCAGCACCTGCCCGGGCTCGATCATTCGATTGGTATGGCTGTCGAGAAAAGGGGCGGGACAAACCCAGTTGGGCAGCCATCCGCCCGGATGGCCATGAATAGCGCCATCGGCACGGCTTTCCATGGCGGGGAAAACTGCCGGTGAAAGCAGCATCCATTTTAACCGCCCGTCCACGACCGGCGCGCTCATGGGCAGCAATGCCTCCAAGGGCAACGCCGGCAGTTTCCGAATCCGGCTGGTTCGTTGCTGTCCGCCCAGGACCAGGCCGCCGGTTTGAGCCGGGAAGAGCTTCTCCATGCCCTCGGCCTCGCGAGGCTCGCGCAGGGGAAGCGAGGCAAGGGCGCCAAGGGTGACATTCTCGCCCAGACGCACCTGCCAGGACACATCGGGATTCGCCGCCTCAGTCAAACCATGACGTGCGCCGAACCTGCGCCCCGGTTCAACGGTGAACAGTTCGTGCTCGAACCAAGTCTCGCCCGGATCAGGCGCCCGGTTTGCCAGCCAGGACTCCATCGCGGCCTTGGACCACCAAAGGGCGGGCTGTTCGCGATCGAGCGGGAAAGGATGCCCTAACAAGAATCGGAGCTGGGGCGGCAAGTTATGTCGCTCCCCCGCATTTTTCAGCGGCAACAAAGCACCCAACTGCCCCTCAAGACCAATAACGGCATCACCGGGACCGGGAAACAACCAGCGTGATATGGCCCCGCTTTGTTGGATGGGAAATGGCCCGGCGGTTTTCAGGGAACCGAACCGCTGCGAGTTCTCCTCGCGATTCGGGTAATGTCCGTTTTTCCCGGTGGCATGCAGGCGTTCCCAGAGCTCGACTTGGGGGAAGGCGCGATGCAGCGAGGCGTGAAGGGCATCAAAAACTATCGAAGGCGAAAGCCATCGAGCCGCGCGCGCCCGGGACCCGAGGACTGATTCGGTGTAACGGCGCCGGAAGGCGAGGACATCTTGAGGGCTGATCTGGTAGATGCGCATGGCTAGTCGTGGTCTCGTGCGATGAAAACCATCAACCGCAACAGGTTCACGAAATCGCTCAATGGCCGCGGAGCCGGCTGGGTAACATCGTCATCATGAAAGCTGAAGTTGAGCAGGTGATCGAGGTAATGGCGTCCGAGTTCGAGCAGGTGCCTGCGTTCGCGCTCCTCGAGGCCGAACTCCGGTTGGCCGATTGCCCAGTCGAGCTCGCGCAGGGCAATTTCCGCCCAACCGGGAGTCAAAGGCTGCTCGACCGGGTAGCGTTTCAACCGGAGCGCGAGGTCTTGCAGCGCCTGACGCCGCGCCGATGTCCTCCCGGGCGCCGGACTGGAGGTACCCTCGATGAGGTTTAGCACGAACTGGAACGTCTCGCCTCCCGGCGAGTCGAGTTTCGCGCCCCAATAGAGAGATTCGATGCCGGGCTCAAGCGCAACAAAGGTCATGGCATCCCGGTCCCATCCGGCCTGCGGATATGCGATGAACTGGCCGGTTCGCCGATTCAACATCCGCCGAACGGGACGCGCCTTGGAACGATCGAGGGCGGCAAGGGCGCCCCAGGCCACCTCGGACATTGGCAAATGGCGGACGGCCAAGGCGAACCCGGCTGAGAACGTCGCCCCGGGCCCGGGCAGCAACATGGGTCCAGTTGGTTCGCATCGATCGGGATTATCCAAGCGTATCCAACCCGATTCAGCCTGACTGAACAGCCGGGGATAACGCTCGCTCAATTCTCGAGCCCCCTGAAACGCCAAGCGCAATCCCCGGATGCAGGCCGCCACTTCCGCCACGGGAAGCACAGCCCACAATTGATCGCCGCCCGAATAAACCAATCGCCCCCGATGGTGCTCGACGATGCGCCGAGCTCCGTGCAACGAGAAATTCGACAGTGCCTCGCTCCACTTCAACCGGGCGTGCGCCGAGGGAGGCGATGATGATTCAGGCCGCTTTTCGACCTCGATGTTCTTCGCGTCGGCGCCGACGTTTTGGACTGTTTCCGAGGAAACAGCCAGGGCGGTGAGTGGCGATTTTTGGTTCAAAATCCATTGACAGAATGCATCGGTATCCAATACCAGAAAACCGTAATCGCTCCCGACACCGGCCGGACCCACTTGCGCGGTCATCTCGGCAAACCGGTCCGCTTCCAGACCTCGCTTGGCGAGAAACGCAACCGGCCAAACCCGCTTGATCAGGCTGCCGGTTCCCAGCCGGGTATAACCCCGGAAAACAGACTGGAGTTCGAGTGATTGCCGGGCTTTATCCAGCCAGGGCTGGTCAACAATCGCTTCCGGTCTTCCCGAGAGAGAATCGTTTGGCAGGCGGGGATTGACCAGGCTGGCGGAAAAATCGTGCGTGTGCTGTCGCGCGCGAAAGCGGTGGTCGGCCAATTGCCAATGGATGTTCCAAGCCCAAACCGGTTCAAGCGGAGTGCCGCGTGCCTCCCGATGTTCGGCGGGTATCGCTGCGGCGAGTGCCTTCGCTTTGGACAAGGCGGCGGGATTCTGAGCCCAGGTCTTTTCCAACAACCCAAGGGCGATATCGACGTCATGCCATGGCCAGATTTGCCATGTAACCCGCCAAAAATTGGCTATTTGATCCTCCCAACACCGCCGTTGAGCCGCGGTAAACGGGCTGGCGGCATTGAGGAATGACCAGCAGGCATGGCAGACAAGGCGCCAGGCCGAGTCCTCCTTTCCCGGGTTGAATTGGTCGAGGACAGGCGTTGGATCAAACTCGGACGACACCAGGGCGAGGAACCGTCCAGGGAGGCAGGGGGTGGCAGCCAGCCGCCGATATAGGCCATCCTCGCGACCGAGTTGTTCGGCAACGGTGCCTGGCGCAGAATCCTCGCCCTTGACTGAACTGTGCCGTCGTTGCTCCCGGTGCAACCAGTCATACAGCGGATTCCCGCGCAAGGATGGGAAAATGATGCTGTCCGGTCCGAGTCGATCGGTGACTGCCTTGATCGCGTGGGCCGTCATCCAGGAAAGGAGATAACTCGCGCTCCATAGTTCCGACAGCGTGCGCCCTTCGAGGATAGAATCCCGGCTGGGATTGATTTGGAACAACAGGAAGGCGGGTATTTTATTTTCCCAGTTCGTCATGGCGGCAATATGCGCGGTGGCGGGGCCTTGATAAAGGCTGCTTCACGCGGGTAAATCGGTTCAAGCTCGAACCCGGAAACAAAGTCGCGGCGCCCGGCGGCCAACCGGCCGAGGAACCCGGCTTCTGGAAATACCATGCGTCCTCCGGCAAATCCCGGGCATGCGTCCGGGCCGATGATTGAGCCATCAGCCGGGCTGGCAGCGGATATTTGCTCGGGATGCGAAAGGTGCAAAGGTTCAACCAGTTTCCAGTCCACGTTGCCTATTTCATACGCAGCTACATAGAATTCATCGCGTTGAGCGTCAATAACGATCTGCACGCGTCCTCTGGTTCCATTGGCGTGCGCCCGGGCTGCCAGACATTCGACACTGCTGATTCCCAACAACTTGACTGGACGGGCCAGTTGCCAACCTTGGGCCAGGGCAATCGCGGAACGGATGCCGGTGTATGAACCTGGTCCCAAACCAATGGCCAGGCATTGAATGTCGTTCGGTTCGAGCCCGGCTTCCTTCAACGCGCGATCGACCAGCCTCAAGGCATGCACGGCCCCGGGCCCGGTTTCACTGGTGGCACTT
>JAMCZD010000193.1:4171-7733 GCA_023473405.1 Candidatus Omnitrophota bacterium | reverse complement strand
TCGATTTTTATGCACCCCGTGCCGCGCGGTGTGCCCATACTGCCTGCCGCCCGCGAGGTCACCGAAGCAATTAATAAGTCCCGCGGTTACCTGGAACAATGCCTAACATGAAATCGAAATCTAAACTCTACACCCGTCGTGCCTGGTTGCGGCAGACCGCCACCGGCCTGTCTGCCGCCATTGCTGTTCCCATCATCATTCCCCAAGCGGCTCGGGGCCAGTCCGGCCGCCCATCCCCCAGCAACTGTCTGACGATGGGCATGATCGGCCTGGGCAGCATGGGCATGCGAAATTTACAGGGATTCCTCCAGGAAAATGATTGCCGGATCATCGCCGTCTGCGATGTCGATGCCTCGCGCCGGAAGGACGCCATCCAGGAGGTCAATAAGTCCTATGGCGGCCAGGGATGCGCCCAGTATAATGACTTCCGGGAATTGATCGACGATTTTGCGCCCTAATTGCATGGCGTCTGCCTGCCCGACCATTGGCACTCGATCCCAGCAATCATGGGCGCACGCGCCGGCAAAGACATCTACGGCGAGAAACCCCTGGCCCTCACGGTCGTCGAAGGACGAGCCATGGTCGAAGCCGTCAAACGCTATTCCTGTCTCTGGCAAACCGGCAGTTGGCAACGATCGACCGCCCAATTCCGTTTCGCCTGTGAACTGGTGCGCAACCAGCGAATCGGTAAATTGCAGCGAGTCGAAGTTGGCCTCGGCACCGGCTCGCGCATCCCCCCGCAACTCGCTATGCCCATCCCGGAAGGCTTCGATTATAATCGCTGGCTGGGACCGGCGCCCTGGGCGCCCTACACCGAAAAACGATGCCACTGGAACTTCCGCTGGATTCTGGATTATTCGGGCGGTCAACTGACCGATTGCGGCGCTCACGATATCGATATCGCTCATTGGGGCATGAACACCGAAGACACCGGCCCGATCGAAGTCGAGGGAAAAGGCGACTACCCCAACGATGGCCTGTGGAATGCCGCGGTTACTTATCGCTTCGAATGTCGTTACGCCAATGGCCTCATCATGCACGTGGCCAGCGATAAAACCTTCTCCACCGGTATCCGTTTCATCGGCGAAAAAGGATGGGTCTATGTCAACCGCACCGGGTTGGATACCCACCCGAAGAGCCTCATGAAAGAGCAGTTCGGGCCTGAGGAAGTCCACCTCTATTACTCGCCCCCTGACCGCCAGGGGCACCGCCGCAACTTTTTGGATTGCGTCAAAACGCGCACCCCGCCTGCCTCAACCATCGAAGTAGCCCATCGCTCGATCATCGTCGCCCACTTGGGTAACATCGCCATGCAATTAGGGCGCAAAATCCGATGGAATCCGGAAACTGAACAAATCCTTAACGATGCCACCGCCAGCCGGATGCTCTACCGGCCGCAACGCAGCCCCTGGGTCTCTTAATCCTTGCCCCCTAACTCCGATATGAAAAAAACGCTCTTCCTAATCGTCTGCCTCTGCATCATCACTGCCGTCGCAAACCTGGTTGCGGCAGCTCCGGACCTCGATCCCACCCGATGGGATGTTCTCCTGAAACAAATCGCCGCTTACCAGTTCGGCCAAAGCCGGACCGGCCTGGCTGCCGTTGCCGAATGCGTCCATGCGGCCGATCCTGATCCGTCGGCCCGCCAAGCCCTGGAACAGCGGCTCGTTGCCATGCTTGATTCCGACGCGACCCTCGACTGCAAACGCTTCGTCTGCCGGCAGTTGAACGTGATCGGCTCGGTTCAGTCCGTACCATCGCTCGCCTCCCAACTCAACAATCCCGACTTGGCCGATATGGCCCGCTACGCCCTTGAAGTCATCCCCGGCAAAGAAGCCGAAGCCGCTTTGCTCGAGGCATTGCCCAGTGCTGCCGGCCTATGCAAAATCGGCATCATCAATTCGCTCGGCAACCGGCGGGTCTCTAGCGCCGTCGAACCGCTCGCCCATCTGTTGGCTGGTCCGGATAAAAACACTGCGGTAGCAGCCATCACCGCCCTGAAAAAAATCCGCGGCCCCGCTGTCATTCGCATTCTTCAGGATGACCTTTCCCAGGCAACCGCCTTGCGACCATTGCTGATCGACGCCCTCCTCCAATGCGCCGAAGACCGCTTGGCCCAAGGCAAATCGGATCGCGCGCTCGCAATTTATCAACAATTCTACCAGCCGGATATGCCAACCCCGGTGCGCGCCGCCGCCCTCAATGGGTTGTTGGCCATCGAGCGCCAAGACGGCCTCTGGCGACTGTTCGAAATCCTCGATCATCCGAATGATTCCTTACGTTCTATTGCGTCCGATCATCTTCGGCATTTGCCGGGACCGGGAGTGACTGGGGCCATCCTGAACCAATGGCCGAAACTGGATACCAACGCCCAGGCACTCGTTTTGGCTGCCCTGGGCGACCGAGGCGACCCCTCGGCGCTGCCAACCGCTATCGCTGCCGTAAACGCTTCCGACCAGGCCGTTGCTGTGGCGGCATTGAAATCGGTGGGCCAATTAGGCGGGTCTGACCAGGTCCCTTTGCTGGCCAAGTTTGTCACTCATTCCGATGCGAAAACAAGGACAGCCGCCCAGACGGCGTTGAGTCACCTTCACGGCGTCACCGTTGACACGGCAATCTTGGGCTGCGTGAATCACAACAGCGATCAGCCGACTCAAATCGCCCTGATCAATTGCCTCGCCGCTCGCAAAGCTGTGGCCGCGTTCCCCGACTTGATTCAACTGGCCGCCCAGGCCTCGCCTCAGGTCCAAAACTCCGTCTACAAGGCATTAGGTAACCTGGCTGAAGAACGGCAACTTCCGATTTTGATTGACTTGCTGGTCCACTCCTCTAACCAGGACACTGCCAAATCAGCCGAAAACGCCTTGGTCAACCTCTGCAATCGACTCGACGACAAGGATAGTTGCGCCTCCGCCATCCTGGCCGGCTACGGCTCGGCGCCGGCACCCATTCGTTGCACCTTGCTCCGCGTTCTTGGCCAAGTAGGCAGCGCCCGGGCATTGCCGACCCTCCGGGACGCCCGAAACGAGAGTGACCCCAAAATTCAGGATGCGGCTATTCGGGCCTTGGCCGATTGGCCCGACCCGGCACCATCCGATGAGTTGATATCCATCGCCAAAGAAACTTCCCAATTGACCCACCGCGTCCTGGCCTGGCGCGGCTTCATTCGCATGGCCGGCATGCGGATTCAAAAGTCGCCCCTGGCCGCCTTGAAAATGTATCAACAGGCCCTCGAACTGACTCCCCGCCTCGAAGAAAAGAAAATGGTCCTGAGCGGCCTGGCCAAACTGCCCAGATCCGAGTCCCTCGAGCTGATCGAGCCCTGTTGGGAAAATCCCGACTTGGTCCCGGAAACATCCATGGCCGCCCTGAAGATTGCCGCCGCCATCGCCTCGCGCCATCCGGAGATAGCCGGAAAGGCCATGCGCCATCTTTTGGAAGTCTCGCATGACGATAAACTCAAAAAGCAGGCCGATCAGATTCTGAAAAAGCTTCCTCCGGGAGCGTAGCAGCCGAGGTAAGTCGGCTCTAGCCTTTCTTCCTCACGCCGCGCGGCCCGAAA
>JAMCZD010000193.1:0-4161 GCA_023473405.1 Candidatus Omnitrophota bacterium | reverse complement strand
GGGCCAATCGGCCAAGGCCCGAAACGCGCACAAGAATCAATGATCGAACGCGTGTTCGATGCTACGCCGGAATGTATTCTTCGAGATTGATTTCCTCCGTCCGGCAATTAGGGTTTATGGCCCATGCAATCGTGTCGTCTTGCTATCTCAGCTCGTGCCTGGCTTTTCGCCCTGGCGTTCTCAATCCTTTTAGTCCATCGCTCTCACGCGGAAGAGGCGCGCCTGCTACGTTTCCCCGCGATCCACGGTGACCAAATTGTCTTCAGTTACGCCGGCGACCTTTATACCGTTGAGGCATCCGGAGGCATAGCCCGCCGCCTGACCAGCGACGACGGCTACGAAATGTTTCCGCGCTTCTCGCCTGATGGCCGATGGATCGCTTTCACCGCCCAATACGATGGCAACACCGAGGTCTATCTCATGCCGGCCGAAGGCGGTGTGCCCAAGCGCCTCACTTACACCGAAACTGTGCCGCGTGATGACGTGTCGGATCGCATGGGTCCAAACAACATCGTGATGACTTGGCGCGACCAGACCACCATTGTCTATCGCTCGCATCGCCTCGAGTGGAACCCCTTTAAGGGCCAACTCACCCTCGCCTCCGTAAACGGCGGTGTGCCCGAAACCTTGCCTCTGCCTCGCGGCGCTTGGTGCTCGTTCTCGCCCGACGGAAAACGCCTGGCCTACAATCGCGGCTTTCGCGAGTTCCGAACCTGGAAACGATACCGCGGCGGCCAAGCCGACGATATCTGGATTTATGATTTTGACAAAAAGACAACCGAGAGGATCATCGACGACCCGGCGCAAGACATTTTCCCAATGTGGCGCGGCCAAAACATCTACTTTGCCTCAGACCGCGATGCCAACAAGCGGATGAATCTCTTCGTCTATAACCTGGATTCCAAGAGCACCCGCCAGCTCACCTGGTTTACCCAGTTCGATATCAAATTCCCTTCGCTGGGCGATCAAGCCATCGTCTTCGAAAACGGCGGTTACATTTACCGCTTCGACCTCACCACCGAGACCACCACCAAGGTGCGCATTGAAATTGACGAAGACTTCGCCCTCGGGCGCGGTCGCTGGATAGATGTCAGCAAGTCTGTCGCCGGTTCCGATATCGCCCCTGACGGATCGCGCGCGCTCTTTGACGCCCGCGGCGATGTCTTCACCGTTCCGGCGAAGAACGGTCCCACCCGCAATATCACCCAGACCCCCGGCGCCCACGAGCGCAATCCCGTTTGGTCGCCCGACGGCCAATGGATCGCCTACATCTCCGACGCCAGCGGTGAGGACGAAATCTACCTCTGCCCGCAGGATGGCATTGGCAAAACGAAACAATTGACCACCGGCGCCGACACTTACAAATATGAGCTCCGCTGGTCGCCCGATTCCAAACGGATTCTCTGGTCCGACAAAAAGAACCGGTTGCAGTTTGTCGATATCACCTCCCAACAGGTTACCATCGTCGAACAATCGCCCGTGTGGGAGATGCACGATTTTACCTGGTCGCCCGACAGCCAATGGATCGCTTACACCCGGCCCGAAGCACGGCGCTTCCCCGATATCTATCTCTACTCGCTCGAAACCAAACAGAAAATCGCCGTTACTGACGGGTGGTTCGACGTGGGCAGCCCCGAGTTTAGTTCCGACGGCCAATTCCTGTTCTTCGTCTCCCGCCGCACCTTCAATCCCCAATACGGCCAGGCCGAATGGAATTACATCTACACCGATATGCAGAAGATTTTCCTGGTCACCCTCACCAAGGAGATCAAGTCCCCGCTCGCACCCAAGAGTGACGAGGTAAAAATCACCAAGGACGAGCCGGAGAAAGAGGGACAAGAACCCGAAGACAAATCAAAGGCCAAAGAGCAAAACAAGGTTGACGATGACAAGACCTCCGCGAAAAAAGAGCGCGAGAAAAAGGTCGTCGTCAATGTGGATGCCGACGGCTTGCCTCAACGCATCGCCGCCTTGCCAATCCCGGCTGCCTCCTATCGCCACCTCGCGTCCGCCGGCGATAAACTCTATTACCTGCGCAAAGGCAAACTGTTCCTGTTCGATCTCAAGAAACAAAAGGAAACCGAGCTCGGGAATTTCAACCAATACCGCATCTCCGCCAACCGGAAAAAGATGCTTGTCGCCGGCGACGGCGCTTATTCCATCGTCGATTTGCCCACCGCTAAGATTGACGCCAAGGATAAACTCGACTTGACGATGGACTAAAAGGATTGAGAACGCCACGCTGAGTGGAGCCAAATCTATAATGAATGCTGGCGGCAGATGCGGGATTTCGTTTACGATCCCCACCTCCACGGCGTGGACTGGAAAGGCATCCGCGACCGCTACGCACCGTTGCTCGACCATGTCCAGCACCGTGCCGACCTCACCTACATCATCGGCGAAATGATTGGTGAATTGAACCTCGGTCACACCTACGTCGGCGGTGGTGATTACCCCAAACCCGAGCGCATCCCATTAGGCCTGCTCGGCGCCACCCTGGTTCGCGATCCGGCCTCCGGCTTCTACCAGATAACCGAAATCCTCCCCGGCCAAAACTGGGATAAACAGCTCCGCTCGCCACTCACCGATATCGGGGTCAAGATCAAAACCGGCGACTACATTCTGGCCGTTGACGGCAAACCCACCGATCATATGTCCGACATCTATGCCTCGCTCGTCGGCAAGGCCGACAAACAGGTCACCCTCCGGATCAACAGCGAACCCAAAGCCGATGGCGCGCACGACGAAGTCATCGTTCCCACCGCCGATGAACAACCGCTCTATTACCTGAAATGGGTGTTGGGCAACATCGATAAGATCGCCCGCGCCACCGATGGCAAGGTCGGATACGTCCATATCCCGGATATGGGCGTGCCCGGTCTCAACGAATTTGCCAAGTTCTATTATCCGCAGCTCAACAAGGAAGGTCTGATCGTCGATGTGCGCGGCAATGGCGGCGGCAACGTGTCGCCCATGATCATCGAACGGCTCCGGCGCGAGCCCGCCATGTGGACCATCGCCCGCAACGGCGCCGTCAACGTCGACCCGTCCGCCCAGGTCCTGGGACCCAAAGTCTTGCTGGTTGACCAATTCTCGGCCAGCGATGGCGACATCGTTGCCTATCGATTCCGCAAGTATAAACTCGGGCCCATCATCGGCATGCGCACCTGGGGCGGCGTCGTTGGCATCCGCGGTTCGCTCCCCCTCCTGGATGGTGGCTATCTGAACCGGCCTGAATTCTCCCGCTTCGATCTCGAGGCCAAAGAATGGATCATGGAAGGCTTTGGCGTCCAACCGGACATCGTCGTTGACAATGATCCCGCTCGCGAATTCGCCGGCATCGATGATCAACTCGACAAGGCCATCGAAGTCATCAAAAATGAACTGGCCAAGCAGCCGGTGAAAATCCCCAGCCCGCCTCCATATCCGGACAAGGCAAAGTAAAACCACTTCCAGGTAGGGCGGCGCTGCCGCGCCGCCGTGATTGGATATAGGAGTGCACCGGCAGAGCGAATCACCCTTGCCCGGAAAAAGGCAATCGTTCACGTTGCGAAGCGGATTCACTGCGGGGCGACGGTCGCCAGCGCATGCTCCTCACCGTAAGCAAGCACCCCGGCAAATCCAAAACAACACCTTCGACGTGAGCGATCATCCCCCCAGTGCCACACCTCCCAGGCCTTCGCCCAATAGGCCGTCCTTTGGTCTCGGTCCAGTCACCTGAGCTGGTGAAAAGAATCCTCGCCGACCGTCTCTTGTGCACCCGCTTGGAGGGGGCTGAGTTTTCGCTTCCCTCGCCGGCGGTATGTCTCTCTTTTGGCCGGTTTGTCCTATAATGGGACGGTCAAGGATTGACACCATTGCCGCGATCAGCATAGGCAAGACTTGCTCTCCGCCTACGTTTCATCCTGGCCGGCGTTTGTTAAGAAGCGCTTAACCAAGTAGTTCGAACTTGAATGACGAGTTAATTCTCTTCTGCCTGTTTGAAATTCCACCGCCAAGTTCCTTTAGTCTGATTTCTGGCACAAAACATGACTCCTGCTAAGCCCACAGAACTTCATCAACCCATGAACTGAGCCTTTTTGCGCTATGGATGCGGTGTTGCGTCTCCGCTATGCAAACCATTCTGTAACGCCAAAAACAAGAACGGAGCAGAGCTATGAA
>JAMCZD010000455.1 GCA_023473405.1 Candidatus Omnitrophota bacterium | reverse complement strand
CCACCACGAGCAGGACGCCGTCGATCATGTTCATGAGCCGCTCGACCTCGCCGCCGAAGTCGGCGTGCCCAGGGGTGTCCACGATGTTGATGTGATAGCCCTGATACTCGAAAGCGGCGTTCTTGGCCCTAATCGTGATTCCCTTCTCCCGTTCCAAGTCCATCGAGTCCATCATACGCTCCACCACCGCCTGGTTCGCGCGAAATGTGCCGGACTGTTTCAACAAACAATCCACCAGCGTGGTCTTGCCATGGTCCACGTGTGCTACAATTGCTATGTTCCGAATTTGCTGCATATCCAATTTTTACCACCAAAATAACAATATGCACGATGCCAGGCCTAAAAGGCAAGCATCCGCCGTCAACCGCCTGCAGCCCTGCCCTCGAAGTCCCCTTCCTTTTCGTCTCCACTTTGTCGTCCACTCTGCCGCTCAGAACGGCGACAAAGTGACGGACGAATTGAATGATAAAACTCAAGAGGCCCCGCAATTTAAGATTCCCGGCAACGCCGGCCTTGCTGTTTTCATTATCCTCTAATTTTCTATTGCACGGATTGCAGAAATGTGTTCATCTTGGGGGCGTGCCATTGAAATATGTTCAACGGAACCTATAACGGTGGCTGAGTAGGAAATCGGCTATCAAAAGGTGAATCTTATTCAGACGGATAATTGCAGTGATCCGGCGTGTTCCTCCCCAGGACCCAGGACGGCGATGGACAGCGTGCCGGATACGGATAAAAGGACCAAGGCCGGAGCGATGGTCTCATTGGCACAGTTGTTGACCCGGGCGCGCCAAGGCGGTTACGCGGTCTGTTACTGCGAGTCCTGGAACCTCGAGTCGCTCCAGGCGGTCATCGAAGCCGCCGAGGCCATGCGGTCTCCCGTCGTGGCCGGATTCAACGGGGGTTTTCTCATGCACCCCTCTCGCGCCAAACCGGAGAACCTGGCTCACTACGCCGGGTTGGCGGGGGTGATACGGGAGGCCTCGGTGCCGGTTGCCTTTCTGCTCAATGAGACCGAAAGCCTGCCCCAGATCGAGCGCGGCATCGAACTCGGTTTCAACTCGGTCATGGTCGAGAACGAACACCTTTCGTTGGGCGATTACCGGCGATTGATCAAGCAAGTGGTGGCGCTGGCTCACCCGCTCAAGGTTTCGGTCGAGGCGCAGATCGGGCGTTTGCCAACCGGCTCGAGCCGGGAACAGCCCAAAGGCGAAATCACGAACCCGGCGGAGGCTCGGGCCCTGGTCGAGGAAACGGGAATTGACGCCCTGGCGGTATCGATCGGCAACGTTCACATTTTGACACAGGGGAAAGCACCCGTGGACCTCGAGGTGCTTGAACGGATTCAGTCGGCGGTCAAGATTCCCTTGGTCCTGCATGGCGGAACGAGCTTCCCGTCAGCCTGTGCGCGCGAGGTTATATCCAGAGGAATTGTCAAGTTCAATTTCGGAACGTGCCTCAAACAGGCCTATCTCACCGCTGTCAAAAAGGCCCTGGCCCGCTACCAGGAACCGATGAATCCTCATGTCTATCTCGGCATGGGCGGACCGGAGGATATTCTGCAAGCCGGGCGTGAGGCGGTGAAACAAAAGGCCATGGAACTTATTCATGATTATGGTTTTGGGGGTGAACCCAGAAAAGTGCTCTAACGGCTCAAGGAGCAGACGGCTGCACCTATGAATCCCAATTTATTCATCGGTTTCAGCCTTGTGTTGCTGGCCGGGATCATGAACGGCAGCTTCGCCGTGCCCATGAAATACTCGAAGAAGTGGTCATGGGAAAACATCTGGCTCGCCTGGTCATTCTTCGCGCTGGTATTGTTCCCGGTCCTTCTGACCCTGGGAACGGTCCCCCGTTTGGCTCACCTCTATTCGGCGAGCGGTATCGGGATTCTGGGGTTGGTGGTCTCTTTTGGAATCGGGTGGGGGATCAGCCAGGTGCTGTTTGGTCTGGGGGTGGTGCGAGTGGGGGTATCGGTGGGGTTCGCGATCATCGTTGGCCTGGCGGCGGCAGTGGGTTCGTTGGTCCCGTTGCTGGTCTTCCAACCAGGAGAGGTGTTCAGCCTGTCCGGTCTGCGAGTAATCGGTGGAGTGGTGATGATCGTGGTAGGCGTTATCCTATGCGCCTGGGCCGGGAGCAAGAAGGAAAAAAGGACCCACCCCAGCCCGAGATTCGATGTCAAATCGCGCGAGACCCAGACCGGGATTCCGATCGGGATAGGAGGATCGATGATCAATCTCGGTTTTGTTTTTGGCGCGCCCATACTGAATCAGGCCCGCCAAATGCAGGTCCCAACGCTTCACCAGGCTAATGCCCTCTGGCTCCCGTTGCTCGTGGCCGGTTTCGGGGCCACCTCGGTCTACTGCGCCCGCCTCCTCCGAATGCATCATACCTGGGGTAATTTCTTCAAAACCGAGCTGCGGTCCTACTGGATGCTGGCGCTGCTGATGGGAGTATTGTGGCTCGGGAGCGTGCTGATTTATGGGATTGCCGCCGGGCGCCTGGGCAAGTGGGGGCCGATCGCCGGTTGGCCCGTCTTCATGTCGGCTTCGATCATTACCGCCAACGTCTGGGGCTGGGTTACCGGCGAGTGGGACAACAGCCCCGCCGCGGCGCGGCGTCTCATGGCGATTGGGGTGGTGGTGCTCGTGGTGTCCATCTTCGTTTTGGGTATGGCGGGACAAACCGGGCAATAATCCCTCGATCCCGCCATGACGCTAACCGTCACTCTATCCGATTTATGGATGTAATCTGTCTGGGCATTCTCGTGGCCGATGTCTTCGTCGATCCCATTGACGCCCTCCCATCGGGCGGCGAATTGAAGCTCACCAATCGCTTTCTCCTGAGCGCGGGCGGTTGCGCCGCCAACACCGCCGCCTGCCTGCGGCGGCTTCAACGGTCCGTCCGCGTCCTGGGAAAGGTGGGCACGGACATGTTCGGCGATTTCGTCATAACCGACCTCAAGCGGTTGGGCATCGACACCGCCGACGTCAAACGCAGTGAGACGCATCCCACCTCGGCCACCGTAATCCTGAATGTCCGGGGCGAGGACCGCCGCTATGTCCATTGTTTCGGCGCCAACGCCGACTTCTCCGGAGCCGATGTGGACGGCTCTGCCCTCGAGGGGGCACGGGCCCTCTATGTCGGCGGCTACCTCGCCATGCCACGGTTCAGCCCGGAAGACCTGGTCGAGCTGTTCCGCGCCGCCAAAGAACGGTCCTTATCCACCATCCTCGATGTGGTGGTGCCCGCGGGAACAGCGTTGTCCTTGAATCAAATGAAGCCGATTCTCGAGCTGACCGATGTCTTCCTGCCCAATGACGACGAGGCGCGTATCTTAACCGGCCAGAAAAGCCCCATCGCCCAGGCCGAGCGGCTGACCCAGTTGAACCCGGCATGCACCGTGGTCATCACCCAGGGCCGTCGAGGCGCCCTCGCCCGGCGCGGCAATGAAATCCTCCAGATCGCCACGTTCAAGATGAATTCCGTCGATGAATCAGGCGCTGGAGACGCCTTTGACGCCGGTTTCATAACCGGTCTGCTCGAGAACTGGCCCCTGGAACAATGCCTCCGCTTTGCCAGCGCCGTCGGCGCTTCCTGCACCCGCGCCTTGGGATGCACCGAAGGCGTCTTTCACTTTGACGAGGCCATGGCCTTTGTGGCCGGCAATCCGATTCATATCGAGAAACTGAATGGGTGAGTGGCTGCCCGGAAAACCGATTGCAGTCCTGCGGCATCGAACGTCGGTTCGATCATGAATAATAACAAGCCAGAGCCGGCTCACATCGGCTGCCACAGAGCGAGTCCATCGAGTATGTTGCTCGCCGCCATGCTCATCGCCGGCGCCGTTCACGCCTCACTGATCCCCGGCACCCGCTTCGAGGTGGATTGGCCCGGATTGGTCTCCGGTCAGGACCTCATCCTCACCACCCCGCCGCAAAGCGCTGTCCACGGCCTCCTCCTGGGCAACGGCGACATCGGCGTGTCCGTGTATGGCGCCCCGGAAATCATTATCCTGCAGGTGGGCAAGAATGATCTCTGGGATTATCGCGACCCGGTCCAGGACTTGAAGAAAACACTCAAGCCATGGACCTACCGTGAGTTGCTCGAGAGATACACCGGCGATTGCAAATCAAACCGGGTTGAAGCCGTGAGTAAAGCCTTCATGGACGAACATGTCAAGCCTTATCATATGCCAAAACCCGCCGGCCAAATCCGCGTCCGCGCCCCTTCCTTGAGGACCGCCGCTTACCAGCAGCGGTTGAGCCTTTGGAACGCTGAAGTCATCACCCGCCTGGGCCGGCCGGCCGCAATGACCTTGCGCACCTTCGTCTCCTATCCCAGGAACCTGATTGTCCTGCAGTGCGAATCCTCCGGAACCCAGACCTTCGACCTCGAACTGGCGCGGCATAAAGACTCGACCGGCACCATCCCCCAGGGACCTGAATTCGGCGCCGACGGGCGCGACCTCTGGCTGCGCTATCATTTCCCCCCAAGCGAACCTTATCCGAACGGATTCGACTACGCGATGTATGGCCGGGTATTGGGTGGAACGGTGCAAGCCGAATCCCTCGAAGGCAAGTCGGTGGCTCACGTCACCGCCGATGCCCCGGTCACGCTCTTGGTGGCAGTCGAGACAACCCGCGACGCCGCCGATCCTTGGGCACGGGCCAAAGCCGAAGCGGAATCCGCCGACCACGCCGGCCTGGCTCGTCTCAGGAATGAGCATCAGGAATACTGGCATTCCTTCTGGCAACGTTCCTTCGTCCAAATCCCCAATCGCTACGTCAACCGCCATTGGTTCATAAGTTATTATCACCTGGCTTGTTGCGCCCGCGCCGGACGGATCATGCCTGGTTTGGATGGGAACTGGTCCTGGGAAGATAACCCGATGTGGTTTGCCGCTTATTACTGGAATACGTGCACGGAAAACCTGTTCTATGGCGCTTACTCGGGCAATCACCTCGAACAGGCGATTCCTTACAACGAAACGGTCTTCGACCTCTTGCCCGCGGCTCAATATGAAGCCCGTGAAATATATGGAATGCGCGGCGCCAGGATTCCCCATACCACCTATCCCCATACTCGAACCGGAAGCCCGGTCCCGTTTCTCCCCTTCGACCTTCAACTCTGCGAAACTCCGTGGGCGGCGCAAGAGCTGTGGTGGTACTACCTTTACTCTCAGGATAAACACTTCCTGCGCATCCAGGGTTATCCCGTCCTGCGCGAGTGCGCCACTTTCTTCGAGGACTACCTCCATCGCGCTCCGGACGGCAAGTTTGATCATTATCCCACCTTCTCACCCGAGCACTGGAGCATCGAAAATCACTTTACCCATAACCGCAATTGCATCGTCGATCTCTCGCTCGTCAAATACCTGATGCGCGCCTGCGTGGCCGCCAGCGAAGCGCTGGATTGCGATGCCGAACGCCGTCCGCTCTGGCGCGATATCGCCGATAACCTGCGCGGCTACCCCACCGCCGAGACACCCGAAGGCAAGGTCTTCGTGGACGTCGAAAATGCCCCTTACCCGTATATCACTTACAACCTCCCTTGCCCGGCCATGGCCATTTTCCCTGGTGACGACATCGGGCTGCAGAGTCCTGAGCCGATCCAGGCCATCGCCCGTCGCACGATCAAGGCCCTATACGATTTTCCACCCACCCAGGGCTACATCATGCTGCCCATGGCCCGCGTCCGGCTCGGACAAGACGTCCTCGACGAGATGGAAACGCGAACCCGCCAACGCTGCTTTCTCAACCAGGCCGTCTATACCGATTGTTTCCGTTGGATTTGGGCCGAGAACTTTGGCGCCCCCATCGTGGTCAACGAAAGCCTGTTGCAGAGCTACACCGGACAATTGCGCCTGGCACCCGTCAAACTCCAAGGCACGGCCCGGTTTGGCCAATTGCGAGCCGTCGGGGCCTTTCTGGTAAGCGGTGAGGTCAAGGCCGGCAGCCGAGTGTCCTATGCCGCCATCACGAGCGAAGCCGGACGGCCCTGTTCGATCATTAAACCGTGGGCCGGCGAAGTCCGCCTGCGACGGTTCCCGTCCATGGCGCCGGTCGAATTCACCGAAAACAACGGCCTGCTGACCTTTGGCACCGAAAAGGACACCACCTACATTCTGGACCGGACGGCGGCTCCGTGGGAGAAACTGCCGGTGGTAAATGTCTCCGCCCAACCCGCCACTCCTTTGGTCCCGGAATGGTTCCGGATACGCGTTCCCGGTGTATGGCCCAGCGGCTGGAACTTGATCGGGACCGGCAGCGGCAAGTTCGTGCCCACTGCCGAAGGCGCGGTCATGCGCTCGCACGGCCCCAAGAACTCGACCTCCGCCTGGCAACTGCCTATCCCTCCCACCGATACTTCGAAGTTCACCCGGCTGGAAACCACCATGCACGGCGTCGGCAAAGGTAAGGTTCGGATTGAAACGGTCGGAGCCAACGGCGGAGAGGTCGTTGCCGCTCAGGAATGGTCGCCTTGGCCGACCAACGAGACCACCTTGAGCCTGAACTTGCCGGCCGGGCGCACCCTTGTCGCCGTCTCCGTCTACACGGTGACCAACGATGGCCAACCCGTCGAAAACCATTTGCAGTCCATCCGCTTCCGGACACCGGATGGGCAAGCCTTGAATCTGGACCTCACTCACATCTCACCGTAGAAACATGGCCTCTTTCACCTCGGCTCTGCTCTCAGCCGCTCTGGTTTTCGGCACCAGCTCGAACCTTGCCATACAGGCTTCTGAGTCTGCTCGCGTACAGACTTCCTTGTCTGCTGTATCGCCGGTTTCTAACCGGCATCGCGTTGGACCGGCGCAACGCCACCCCAACAGCCAAAACGAGTCCGCCGAAGTCTGGCCCGGCACGCGCATGGAAATCGACTGGCCCAATCTGGTTAGCAGCCGCGACCTGATCTTGACCACCCCGCCCCCTGACGCCGTCAATGGTCTCTTGCTGGGCAACGGCGACGTCGGAGTATCCGTTTATGGACCGCCCGAGTGTCTCATTTTGCAGGTGGGCAAGAATGACCTTTGGGACTACCGGAATCCACCCAACAAGATTACTAACCGCATCACGCTCTCCCAGGTCTGCCATTGGTTCACCGGCTCTAACGCGCTCACCTCGCCGTTCTGGGGCGGAGACCGTATCCCGTTGTCCCAGGCCATCGAAAACGCCTTCAATCAACCCTATCACGGACCCAAGCCCGCCGGCCAAATCCGCTTCCGGAATCCCGCCTTGCGCGCCGCCCCTTATCGACAGCGCCTCGGACTCTGGAATGCCGAAGTGAGCACCGAGCTTGGCTCGCCCACAACTGTGACAGCCCAGATTCTCGTTTCCTACTCGAGCAACGTAATTGCGGTTCGCTACCAACCCGCTCGGCAAATGTCTTTCGATATCGAACTGGCGCGCCACAAGGACACCACCGGCACCATTACGAACGCGCCTGAGTTCGGGACCGCTGGACGTGATCTTTGGTTCGAATACCATCTCCCAGCCAGCGAACCTTACCCCAACGGCTTCGACTACGTGATGTTTGGTCGCGTCCTTGGCGGTGAAGTAAGAATAGAGCTTGGCAACAGCCACGCGGTCGCCCATGTGACCTCGGATGGGCCCGTAACGCTTCTCGTCTCCGTGGAAACCACCCGCGATCATCCCGATCCGCTGAAGTCGGCAAAGGCGGATCTGGAATGGACACAGTCGATCGGGTTCGATGGCCTGGTTCGGAAACCAGAGCGGCTGAGAGCAGAGCCGAGGTGAAAGAGGCCATGTTTCTACGGTGAGATGTGAGTGAGGTCCAGATTCAAGGCTTGCCCATCCGG
>JAMCZD010000052.1 GCA_023473405.1 Candidatus Omnitrophota bacterium | reverse complement strand
TGTTGCATCACGCCGGATTAATTTAGAAATACTGATAATGAGCAAAATGAAATAATTTAAGTATAAGTGTACCTTTTGCTAATACATGCATATCTCTTCAGAATTATATAGACTTAAGAATCCGGCATGCTGTATGTATGGCCCTCGCAATGCGCATCATGATATTGATGTCAGCCGAAACAAAATAAAACAAAAGGAGTCACCATTTTGTTATGGATACCATTCAAGAAGTTTTAGCCACGGTAAAAAGACGGAACCCGGGTGAACCGGAGTTCCTGCAAGCCGTCACCGAAGTACTCGAATCGATCGAACCGGTCATCAGGAGCCACAAGAAATACCGGGACGCACGCATCCTGGATCGGATCGTGGAGCCGGAGCGTCAAGTCGTGTTCCGCGTCTGCTGGTTGGACGACCGCGGGGCAGTGCAGATCAATCGCGGGTATCGCATTCAATTCAACAGCGCGATTGGACCTTACAAGGGCGGCCTGCGGTTTCATCCGACGGTTTGCCCGAGCATTTTAAAATTCCTCGGATTTGAGCAGGTATTCAAGAACAGCCTGACGACCCTTCCCATGGGCGGGGCCAAGGGGGGCTCGGATTTTGATCCCAAGGGAAAATCCGATAACGAGGTCATGCATTTCTGCCAGTCGTTCATGACCGAGCTGTTCCGCCATATCGGTCCTGACACCGATGTGCCGGCGGGTGACATTGGGGTCGGCGGGCGAGAGATTGGCTATCTTTTCGGCCAATACAAACGGCTGCGGAACGAGTTCAGCGGCGTGCTGACCGGCAAGGGGCTTAATTGGGGCGGTTCGCTGATCCGGCCCGAAGCCACGGGATATGGAGTTGTGTATTTCGCCCAGGAAATGCTCAAAACGCGCGGCGAATCCATTGAGGGCAAGGTCTGCACCGTCTCGGGCTCGGGCAACGCGGCTCAATACACCGTCGAGAAACTGAATCAGCTTGGCGCCAAGGTGGTGACCCTATCCGATTCCAATGGATTTGTTTACGACAAGGACGGCATCAACGAGGAGAAACTGGCCTGGGCGATGGAGCTCAAAAACGTCAGGCGCGGCCGGATCAAGGAATATGCGGAAAAATTTGGCGCTGAGTATTACGAGAACCAACGCCCCTGGAGAGTCAAGTGCGACTGCGCCTTCCCCTGCGCCACCCAAAATGAGGTTGGCGGCGAAGATGCCCGGTCTCTGCTTGGCAACGGCTGTTACCTGGTCTGCGAAGGCGCCAACATGCCGACGGAACCGGCTGCCCTCGAGCAATTCCTGGCCAAGAAAATCCTTTACGGCCCGGCCAAAGCGGCCAACGCCGGCGGGGTCGCAACCTCGGGACTGGAGATGAGCCAGAACTCGATGCGGTTGGCTTGGTCGCGCGAAGAAGTGGACCAACGGTTGCATCGGATCATGACAACCATTCATGGGAATGCCTCGGAAACCGCCAAGGAATACGGCATCAATGGCAATTTGTTCGCCGGAGCCAACATTGCCGGCTTTGTGAAGGTGGCCGACGCCATGCTCGACCAGGGCTTGGTATAAGGAAGGTCGGGAAGAAACCGTCATAGACGTGGTCGGGCGGCGCTGCTGCGCCGCCCTGATTGGATTCGGATTGCCCCGCAGAGCGCATAGCGGCGAAGGCGCTTTGCTTGCGAGCAAGCCAAAACGGGGCACAGATCCCGGCGGGCGGTATTCCCGCACCTTATGTGGCGCGCCACATAACGCACCGGGCTCTTCAAGTCAGCTCGCTCTCGCATTCGCCCGTTGCCAGGCTCCCAGGCTATGGCCCGCAGGAAGGTTTGCCGGTCTGTCTCCGTCGTCCTTACGGTTCTGGTTGCCTGTGCGGGCTGCGTTGACCTGTCGGCCACTTCCCCAGCTTCCGTTTCATTGACACATTGAAGGGGCCCGTTTCACTGGGATCCACTTCTTTCTTTTGGGAAGGCGCTAGGAGAAATCAGGGACGCGCGGCAGCACGTTCCTGTCTATGATACGCTTTGGTTTAACCAGTCGAGGTAGCGTTGGGTCCCGGAGGTGATCGGCAAGGCGAGAACCTCAGGCGTATCGTAAGGATGTTGGTCAAGGATGAAGTTTTCAAGTGACTTGACCTTGGCCCGAGAAGTCTTGAGGAAGAGGATGGCTTCGGTGCCGGCTTCGATCCGGTTTTGCCACCAATAAAAAGACTCGATGCGCGGCACCAGGTTGGCGCAAGCGATCAGCCGGGCTCGAAGGGCGGCCTTGGCAAGGCTGCGACCGGTCTTGGCATCGGGAACAGTAACCAGGAGGATGGCAAATTTGGTGGCCGATTTCATCCCCATATCGTTATTCGAGGAACCGCGGATTTCAAACCGGAAATATTACGCGCCCGCCTTGAGGTTATCGCGTTATCCAACCGCCGCCGACGACCAAGTCGCCGTCGTAGAACACGCAGGCCTGGCCGGGAGTAACGGCGCGCTGGGGAGAATCGAGGCTGACTTTGGCGCGGCCATTATCGAGCGGAGTGACGGTGGCCGGCGCGCCGGAGTGTTTGTATCTGATTTTGACGGTCAGGGTCATTACCGGGGGCGGTTGATCAAACGGAATCCAGTTGCACCGTTCGACCAGGAATTCGGCGCATTCCAAGGCGGACACATCGCCCAGGACCACGCGATTTTGGACGGCATCGAGCTCGATTACGTAGAGGGGGCGTGTCGAGGAAATACCCAAGCCGCGGCGCTGGCCAATCGTGAAAAATTCGATCCCGTCGTGGCAACCTATGACTTGCCCCTGTAGATTGACGATCTGGCCCTGATGTTTTCCGACCCCGGCGGCGGCGGTGAGAAATTGGCCGTAATCGCGGTCGGGGACAAAGCAGATTTCCATGCTTTCGGGTTTATCAGCAGTCTTGAGACCGGTTTGGCGGGCCAGGGCCCGGGTCTGGTCTTTGCTGAGGTGTCCCAACGGCATCATGACCTGCGCCAATTGGTCCTGGCGGAGCGAGAACAGGAAATAGCTCTGGTCTTTTTGGAGGTCCGCACCGCGTTTTAGCAACCAGCGCCGGCCATCGGGCCCCTTCTCGATGCGCGCGTAATGACCGGTGGCGACGTGTTGGGCGCCGAGTTTCCGGGCTCGACTAAGCAAGGCGCCGAACTTGAGCTTCTCATTACAGATGACACAGGGATTCGGGGTGCGCGCCGCCCGGTATTCGGCAACAAAATAGTCAATGACATTCCTTTTGAATTCATCGGCCTCATCGACGAGGTAGAACGGAATGCCCAATCGGTGGCAGACATTGCGGGCGTCCATCACGGCCTGCGGCCCGCAGCATTTGTCTTCCAACCGGGCGAGGCAGTCCTGGGGCCACAACTTGAGAGTTATGCCCACAAGGTCAAAGCCTTGTTCCTTCAGGATGGCGGCGGCCGTGGAGGAGTCCACGCCCCCGCTCATTGCCACGACCACCCTCGGTTTGCTGTCCGTATTCACCGACGGCAACATAGAAGCCCAACGTCCCGGTGTAAAGCGTTCGAGCCCACAACCGATTCATCCCCAGATATCGCTTAGGAAAAAAGGAAATCAGGAAAGGTACAATTCATTTCCTGCCTTCCTGCTTTCCTTAGAAATAAGTGTAACGGGTGGAATTGGTCTGAGGCTTCGCCTCGTTAGATTTACATAACTGGGTAAAGCCCCAGACCGCTTGGAATGAAGAACTAAAGCGCGCGATTCTCTTAATTGTCGTTCAGACGTTTGATGTAGATGTGCCGGAATTGGACAGGGTCGCTATGGCCGGCGAAGCCAAAATGGCCTGACTTGCGGTCTTTGCCCGGGTGGGCGCTATTAGCCATGAACTGCGTGACCTTGCTCACGTCGCCATTCACGATTGGGGTGCCGTTGAGTTCGACGTTGATGGTGGAGCCTTTCACGGTCACCTGCTCGAAATTCCACTCGCCGACCGGGCGCAGGAAACCGCGGTGAGCGGGGACCATGCCGTAGATCGAGCCGCAATACTGGCGCGGATCGAGGGTTTTATATTGATCGGCGTCGTCATCGAGCACCTGGATTTCGCACATCCCACCGTAGGCGGCATCGCCGGTGCCGGGGTAGCGAATGGCCAGTCCGTTATTGCCGCCCGGGGGGAGCTTGAATTCGAGACGAACCACGAAATCGCTATATTCGTCCTTGGTATAAATGGTGCCACCCATGCCGGGCTTGCACATGATGGTACCGTCTTTGACCTGGTAATTATCGACGGGACCAGCCCAGCCGTTGAAATCGGTGCCGTCGAACACGGATTTGAAGCCTTTATTGTCAAGATGAGCCAGCATGGCATTGGCCTCGGCTGGGGGGATTTGGCGGATGAAGATATTGCGCCAGCGGATTTCGCCGCCGTGGGTTTGCAGTTGGATGGGGCCTTTGGGCCACAAGGGACTGCTCCGGTCCCAGAAGTTCTCCATCACCGCGTTGTCGACCACCAGTTTGCCGTTGAGAAAGACGGTGGTGATCGAGCCGACCTGGATGATGTGGAATCTGTTCCATTGGCCAAACGGTTTGTCGGCCAGCACCAACGGGTCTTTGCCGGGTGCGCCGGGGCTGTTATTCCAAAGCCCGCCCGATCCTTTGTCGGCGCCGAGGTCCCATTTGCCGCCCTCCTTGGTATAATCCCAGATTTGGACCTGGGGATTGCCGCGGAGGTAAATGCCGCTGTCGGCCAACGGAACGGTCTTATAGTCGATCAACAGTTCGATGTCGCCGTACTCATTGTCGGTAGTCGCGTAGGGGCCTTGACCGTCGTTGACCAATTCCCCATTTTCGACGTGCCAATGTTTCTTGAATTCCTTCATATCGGCGGCCTGCATTTGCTCGCGTTCCTGTGCGCTCATGGCCCAGAGTGTGCGGGGATCGAAGTGGCCCATGCCGTGCCAGCCGGTCAGGTCATTGCCATTGAAGAGAGCGGTGAAGCCGGAGGGCGGCTGAAGCGATTCGGCTCGAATGGAGCCGGCCAGGGCAAAGCACCCGATGACACAGGCAGCCAGGAATAGACCTGACTTGGATGGGGATAATTTTAAATGCATTTTCATAATAACGTTTCGCCATCTTCTACCGGGTTCAGCGCCTGTGGTCAACTATCGGAATTGATTCAATTGATTCGTTCCGAGGTCCCGTCCATTCGAGGGAGGCAGATTTCTGAACTGCATTTCGTAAAGCTTCTGGTAGACGCCGCCGCCTTGGACAAGCTCGGCGTGCCGGCCCTGTTCGACGATTCGCCCTTGATCGAGCACTATGATGACGTCGGCGTTTTGGATCGTGGACAGCCGATGGGCGATGCAGAGCGTGGTGCGGCCTTCCATCAACTCCTCGAGAGCGGCTTGCACGGCTCGCTCAGATTCGGTGTCCAACGCGCTGGTGGCCTCATCCAGGATGAGAATGGGCGCGTTTTTCAGAATTGCGCGGGCGATGGCGATGCGCTGGCGCTGGCCGCCGGACAGGTTCACCCCTTTTTCTCCGATCACCGAATCGTAGCCCTGCGGTTTCTCCATGATGAAGCCGTGCGCATGGGCGTGTTTGGCGGCGGCCTCGATTTCCCGGTCCGATGCGCCCGGAGCACCCAGGAGAATATTGTTGCGAATGGTGTCGTTAAACAGAATGGCTTCCTGGGTCACCACGGCAATTTGGGAGCGCAGGTCATGGGTGGAAACCGAACGAATGTCGGTTAGGCCGATGCGCACCGTCCCTTTCTGGGGATCATAGAATCGCAAGAGGAGGTTGGCCAGGGTCGTTTTCCCGGAACCGCTGCTCCCAACGAGCGCCACTATCTGACCCGCCTGCACCTTGAGCTTGATGTCCCTTAGCACCGGCTTCTCGCCATATGCGAATTGAACCCCGTCAAAATGTATGTCTGCCTTTGCCCCGTTCAGGGACTTTGGCTTGGCGGGTTCGAGGACCGAGGAGGAGGTAGCGAGCAGCTCGAAGACGCGCTGGCTCGCGGCCCTGGCCTGTTCGAGCTGGCTATGGAGGCGGATCAATGATTTGAGGGGGGCGTACATCGACCAAATGGCGAGCACGACGGCCATGAAATCGCCCGAACTGGTTCGCGGTCCCGTCTGGAAGGCCAGGTAGAGGAAAACCATCGACACACCCACGGCCCCGAAAAACTCGAGCAACGGTCCGGGAATTTCCGATGAACGCACCACGCGCATGTAGTGGCTGATGAATTTGCGCGAGGTTTCACGGAACTGGCGAATAACCATATCTTCCAGGTTGTAGGCCTTGATGATCCGGTTCCCGGTGAACGATTCCATCATGAGATTGATCAACTCGGCGAAATGGGTCTGGATGGCCGCGCTCGAATGCCGCACCTTGCGGCTGTAAATCACAATCGGCGAGAGGCAGAACGGCAATACCACCATCGAAATGAGCGTCAGCTTCGGTTGCGTCCAAAGCAGAAACGTCAACAGGCTGATCAGTTTGACGGGGTCCTTGATTATCACCGAGAGGGCGTTGCTCAGGATGCCTTGCAGGGCGGCCGTATCTCCGGCAATGCGCGAAGTCAGCTCGCCGGTGCTCGAACGGGTAAAGAAACCGGAAGAGAGACGAATTAAATGCCCAAACAGGCGGGTCCGCAGGTCCGTAATCGCCCGTATGGCGGCCCATTGCAGCAAATAAATGTTGAGGTATCCGAACAGGCCGCGCAACAGCATGATGGCCGGTATCGTCGACACCAGCAGCAGGGTGACGATACCGCGCGGTGCCGTGCCGGCCTGGGCGGATAAAAGGTGCCCAATCCATTCCTGCAACCACTGCGGCGCCCTTTTGAATATCTGGTCGAGCGACGCCATGCCGCTCCCTGGGAAGATCACATTAAAGACGAACGTGATGGTGAGGATCATGATCGGCTCGATAACGCCGCAGATCACGCCGGTCAATACACCCAGCGTGATCCGCACCCGATAAGGTTTTACCAGGGACCATAACTGCCGAAAGAAGCCAATCATGACTCCGCCACTATGTCCGCTGAACGGCCGGTGGGCGAGAATATTCTCGACCAGCCTTCTTCACTCGAACTGCCGACCCAGTTCCTTCGCCACCCTGTCCGTCGAGATCGAGGCCAGGACTGGAGCCGTAAGATGCCGGTGACCGGGACCGCGCGGGAGCCATTCTCGTGTGCCTTCGTATTGGCGAAAAAGGGAGAGCGTGGGAACACCCAGGGCCATAGCCAGATGGATAACGCCGGAATCTCCGCCCACATGCACGCGGGATTTGGACAACACGGCGCTCAACCGGGCGATGGTGAGGTTGCCGGGCAAAATCGTCAGACGCGGGTTTTGAATTGCAGCCTCGAACCGGCTCAAACGTTCCCGTTCGCGGGCCCTGGAGCTGCCGCTTGCCACCAGGTTCAAGGCGGGTTGATCACGCAGAATGACCCGTCCCAAATCGATCCAACGTTCGAGCGGCCATTCCTTGACGGGGGTGCTGGCATTGATGGAGAGGTGGACGAGGTTGGAAGGGACGACGCGATCGGCCCATTCAAGTTCAGTATTGGGTATTCGGAGATCGAAGCGAGCCGGTTGAAGCGTGAGGCCCGCGGCAGCCAATACCTGGCGGCGCTGCTCGAAGACCGGCAGGCCCGGGTCTTGGCGCGGCACCCAGTCCGCAATCAGCCAGCGATTCCAAAAATGGCGCCGGCCCGCCTGATGCGCCAGCCGCCATTTGGCCCCGGTCAGTGCCGTCAGGAACAGGGTGCGGTCCGCCCCGCTGAAATTGAAGGCCAGGTCAAATCGTTCGCGACGCAGAGTGCGGATAATGCCCCAGTGCCGCCACCAGCCCGGGCTGGGAGGTCCAAGGGGGAATTGCAGCCTCGAACC
>JAMCZD010000296.1:1270-7882 GCA_023473405.1 Candidatus Omnitrophota bacterium | reverse complement strand
GCTCTTCCGATCTGCGCCAAAAAACCAGCTTCCGCTACCTCCTCCTCGGAAACAATTACAAGGTCGAGAACGTTGTCTCCACCACCGCGAGCTATGTCACGAATGCCAATCTCTTTGCCAAGTACCCGTGGATTCCAGCGTGGCTGACTAACATCGTTGACCTCACTAATTACCCGGCCCTGACCAATTTCCCCTCCCTAACTAACCTTTTCGGTGCCACCAATTTCGTGGCTACCGGTTTGCGTCCCGGGATCGGGAAGCTCACTTTTGAACGCGTCAAATTCGACTCTCTGATCAGCCAGACCTTCACCCCGATCACTAATTCCTACACCGAAACCGTGCTCACCAACTCGGTCGAAGTAACGCAAGATGTCGATCGCATCATTAATGCGCCTGACATCGTTTTTCTGGCCGGTGATTTAGGGATAAATGCTGACGGGATACCCATTTTTATGAGCCGTTCAGGCACGACCAATTGGGTCAACAACGCCGCCTTGAACAGCATGACAGCCGTTGGCGGCCCCGGTGTGATCCAACCACAGATTCAGATAAGCCTCAGCACCACCATGCCTTATTTTGTAAACCAAACCCCGTCATTTCTGAATGAGGCGACGGCGTTTGGCGGATTCGCGTGGGGTTCGTTTGACGGCTCGACGAACGCACCGGTTGTGTACCCGGCCAACGGCAGTATTACGCTCCAGTATCTGGAGCAGCAGATATTGGGGGGGAGATAGCTACGGAAGCTGGTTTTTTGGCGCGTGATAGACTTGATGATCCATAGGCAGGAAGCACCATTTATGAATCGACGTTTGCTGGCGAGCTTGGTGGGATTGGGCCTTGCATTGAAGGCCGTGGGCGCCCCCATCCCCCTTTACTATAATTATGGCAGTGTGACGACACCGCCGCAGATTGATGCCACGGCCTTCTTGAACGCCGGCACCTTCAATATCTCTACATCGCTGCCCTTCGAGACTCAAAACACCCTCTATTTTACCAACCGCGGAATCATGTCCGGGTCGGTGGGATTCCGTTTCAATTATGCCAGCGACCAGGGACGCCTCCCGTCCAGCTCGTTCCAAAACCAGCAAACCATCGAGGCCGACGATAACAGCTCCATTTTCTTCAGCACCACCGGCCTGGGCTTCGGCGGCTTTCTGGCCGGGTCTTACGTGCTGGTTTCCGCAACGAACATCGTCAATACCGGAACCATTGGCGCCGGCTCCGGCGGCATTGTTCGATTGGCCGGCAACAACCTTGATTTGAGCTATGGCGGTGTTTTCGCCGCCCAGCCAGCCGTCCAGGCCATAAGCAGCATTTTCGGGTCGTCGATCGGCTTGGGTTATAACGGCGAGACTAATTATGTGAATCCGACCGGCGTTAGTGACTTGTATTGGGGGGCGGGGATAGGGAACGTCCTGGAAGGCGATCCGCGTCCGTTGCAGTTGGACACCGCCATGTTTGCGCTGCCAAATCCGCAATCGCCGGTGCACCAGGTAGTTGATACGAGCGGATTCACCAACGATGTGAGCCTGCCCAGTTACTTCACCTACGCCGCCCGGAGCGCAATGGGCACCAATGTGTTCACGAACCTGTTCAATAGCTTCGTGGCTTTTGCTTACACCAACCAGCCGTCCGCCTCGAACGAGGTCATCCAGGTCGCTTTTATTGCCCAGGACCCGTCCGATACCAACCTCAATCTCCAGGTCCGGTTCGCGCCCGGGAGCGGCGGTGATCCAAATGGCAAAGATGTCATCGTAGAATTTCGCATGACCGACACCGATGTCATCAGCGATCTTCCCATGACCAATTACATTTATTTCATCGATACGTCGGCTTCGGATACCAACACGCCTTTCCTCAAGCAGAACCTGTTGACATCGACGTTTCGTCCGTCGCCATTCCAGGTGACCCTGGCGACGCCGTTTGAATGGCAGGGATCATTGCCTACCAATACGGCCTTCAACAACTCGCTTTTGTATGACAACACCATGGTCACCAACGTGGCCACGAATTCCTATTCGGCTTACGCCGCTCAAGTCGGCCAGCAACAGAGCGCAATTAATCCGTTTAACCCGGTCAGCATCAGCAGTTCTTTCGGTTATCAACAAGTGAATCCGGCCTTGACGAGCCCCACCAATTTGCCGGGACGAGTCGAGTTGCTGGGAACCGGTGCCGATCTGCGGAGCGACCGTTTGGACTTAACCGGCACACGCCTCCGGTCCGACGGCTTGCTTACTCTGAAAACGAAGCACTTGGTTGGCAGCGCCCAGGCCAGGATCGATGCGCCATTGATGAGCGTCGACCTGGGCAGCACTAACCAGACCTTGCTGATCTCGAACTTGTTCCCCAACGCCGTCAAGCGTTTGAAAGGCCAGTTATACGCTTGGAGCGGTGTGTGGACGAACCAGAGGACTGTCGTAACCACCTCCGTCGATCAAACCTCGACCAATGCCACCATTACCACCAACCTGGTGGACGTCCGCTTCCAGGTCCTGATGCTCGATCATTCTCTGCAGACCGTTACACCCGTGGCTGTAAACGAGCTTATCGCTCATGCAACCAACGTGATCCTGGATGACGTAATCGAGATTCAGCACGATATACAAATTAACGCCGCCAACTTGAGCGTGCAGAACCAGTTGAGCGTTCCCAACGCACTCGGTTCAACCAATCTGCCGAGCCTGGTCAATTTCACCAATCAAAGCACTGTTTACGTGCCGGTTCAAGCCAACTTGGGAGCCGACCGCCCGCAACCGCTAAATAATTTCGTAAACACCGGGATCATGTCCGGCGGCGGGTACCATATTCGGGCGACCAACTTGTTTAATGGCGGCTTGTTCGCTCTTCCGATCTATGCCACGCCCGCTACCATTTCCGCCATGAACGGCGCGGTGGTCATCGAATCGGGCCTCTGCCAGATCGAGAACGGCCAATTGACCGCCAACTCAGACGTCAACTTGGATACCGGCGACTTGATCGCGTCCTCCTCTACCTTCAAAGCCGGGTCAATCTCGGCCTTGTCCACGAACGGTGCCGAATCCGTTTCACCTGGGACCTTGTTCCTGACCATAACCAATTCGATCGATGACGGCGGGCCGGGCGCCAGCAACGCATGGAGCTGTGTCGGGCCATTCCAACTGCCCGTTCGTCCGCGACATGGCGATTTACTCGGCACTACTATTACGTCCACTGCGCCCCGGTTCGCGGTGCTCCAAAACATCTGGGCCGGCGAAGACCGCGGGGCAAAGCCTGCTGGCTATACGAACAATGCCGCCCTGGGCATGCTGGTGCTCGATGGTCATAGCTTCAGCAGGTTCGTCTTTAGCGGACCCGGAACAAACAATGCGCTTTATGTGGACTACCTCGAGCTGCTCAATTACGCGACCAACTTCACCTCGGCGCTGCAGATTGAACCAGGCATGAAGATTTACTTCGCCAATGCCAATCTGCCTACGGAAAAACTGAATGGCACCCTCGGCGGACGCTTGCTCTGGGTCAGCACCTATACCGGCCCCAATAGCTCGACCAATTGGACGTCGCCGTCCGGAACCGTTTACACGGTCAACAGCGCCTTGCTGAACAGTGAGGATATCGATTCGGACCTTGATGGTATTGTCAATCGACTCGATACCACGCCATTCTACACGGGCGATAGCGCGGCATTGCGTGTTCGGCTCATGAGCGACCCGTCGCCGGCGGCGGCTCTTTCCTGGACGGCGCTGGCGAACGCGGCCAACGCTTTGGAATTTACGACTAATTTGTCCGCGCCGACGTGGCAGACATTGACGAATTTTGTCCCGAGTTACCCGACGCACACGGTGACGGTGCTCGATCCTCTGCCTGCTGACGGTCAGCGTTACTACCGGGTCCGTGTGCTGACATCAGACTAGTAGAAGGTCGGGAGAACCCCCTGGCTGTTCCGGGGTGAGATGAGGAATTGGGCAGGTCCAGGAACGTCTCCTGGAACCGCGTGGCGGACTTACGCAAAAAGGGCGTTGAGGATTTGCGGGCGGAACCTTGCCACGGCAGTAGAGGTGCGGACGTCTGTGTAGTAGTTGCCAGAACGAATGAAGTCAGGCAATGAGCAGAAAGGCAGCAGAAACGAACATGGCAAACGAGCCGGCTTAGCCCGCCCGTTTTGCCTGGGATCGCTGACCATTGAGGAGAGTTAGTATGCGCATATTTCAGACAAACACGAATGATATTGTCGCTCGCTGGAGCTTGTTGGCCGCATTCCTGTTGTCCTGCAGCGCAGCCATGCAGGCACAAACGGCAACGAATCTGGCTGGACAATTCCAATTCGTGTCCGCCAATTTCCAGACCAGTGAGAGCGAATCGACTATCTCGGACCCGTCTCAGGATCGCAGCATCCCCGGCGCCCTGATCACCGTGGTCCGGCTTAAAGGCAGCCAGGGCAAGATGCTGGTCGATTTCGCCACCTTGACCAACGGCACCGCCAAGCCCGACAAAGACTTCGTTGCCACCAACGGCACTCTGGTATTCGATGATTTCCAGATGAGCGCCAGTTTCATCCTTCAAATCAAGGACAACAGTGTCACCAACGATAATAAAACGGTCAAAATGGTCCTGTCCAACCCACGCCCCGCCCCGGATGAAGACCAATCCTTAACCGCTTCATTGGGAAGCGTAACGAACGCCACTTTGACTATCCTGGACAATGATACCGGGTTCAATTTCGACCGGCTCAATTACCGCGTGAATGAGAACGGCGGTTCCATCACCCTAAAGGTCATTTTGCCTGAAGGCGGTGCCGATGGCACCTCCGTCGATTACAGAGCCGAGAAAATCACCACCCCAATGCCCGGGTCCGACGTTGCCACTCCCGATGTGGATTTCACTGCGGCCAGCGGCACCCTGAACTTTGGCCAGGGAGTCACCGAGCAAACGATTCAGTTGATGATTACGGATGACAGCGATTTGGAGTTTAATGAGGATTTCCAGGTTACCCTGCTCAATTCCACCGCCAAAATCTCCGTTGCGGTTACCAATCTGACTATCGAGACCAACGACACCGGCGGGTTTGTGACGAATTCCGTGGTGGAAACCAATGATGTGCCCCTGCCTCTGGGCAAAGTAAACGTCGCCACCATCACCATTCTGCCAGATGACACCCCCCCCGGCGGGGCTGATCCGGAGTATAATCCGGAAATGAGCAAGGTGACCAGCCCGCCTTATAATCCGACTCCAGGCGCCAACAACACCGTTTACGCCCTCGAAATCCAGCCCGACGGCAAGGCAATCATCGGCGGTGACTTCACCGCCGTCAACGCCGTCACCCGCAATCGAGTGGCCCGGTTGAATTCAGATGGTTCGCTCGATACTGAATTCAAGATTGGCACCGGGGCTGATGGTTCCGTGGCCGCAGTCCAGATCCAGGTGGATGGTAAAATCCTGATCGGTGGTGGATTCACCTCGTTCAATGGCTTAACCCGCTATTCGCTCGCCCGGCTCAACGACAACGGCTCCCTGGATGCCGCCTTTAATCCTGGCACAGGCATTAATGGTCCCGTGCGAGCGATGGCGGTAACGGACCAGAATCAAGTGATCATCGGCGGCGACTTCACCGAGATCAATGGCATTAGCCGAAATGCCATCGCCCGATTGAATCCCGACGGCACCTTGGACGCAACTTTCGATCCCGGCTCCGGCGTCAATGGAACGGTCTATGCCGTAGCCGCCCAGAGCGACGGAAGGTTGGTCATCGGCGGCGACTTCACCCTCGTCAATGGCCTGAATTTCAATTCCATCGCAAGGTTGAATTCCGATGGTTCCGTTGATCCAAACTTTAATCCCGGCTCGGGAGCCGACGGTGCCGTCTACGCCTTGCTGGTCCGCCAAGCCACGACCATGACCACCTCCGCCGACTCTGCCATGGGTAATTCGTCGACCAATGTGATCCCCACCGGGGATTCGACGGGCACGCTGGCTCTGAATTACCAGTTCCTGTTCGATACCAACACGATGACAACCAACAGTCTGCGCGTTTATTACGAGACCAACCTTATCCAGGACACGACTATCGTGGTGTCCACCAATAGCAATACCAGCGGATCGTTCTCCGTTGACTTCGGCCCGGGACAATCCAACGAGGTCACGATCGTGGTCAACGAGGGCTTTACCAATAGCAGTTCCTGGCATTACACCGTCACCATCACCACCGCTC
This sequence comes from Candidatus Omnitrophota bacterium, assembly GCA_023473405.1. Lineage (GTDB taxonomy): Bacteria > Verrucomicrobiota > Verrucomicrobiia > Limisphaerales > UBA1319 > JAMCZD01. The sequence goes on along the minus strand of JAMCZD010000296.1, from coordinate 1,698 downwards.
AGGCCGAGGCCGGCAAAATCATTCTGGGCGGCGATTTCAACTCGATTGATCTCCAACCGCGTGGCGGCATCGCCCAGTTGAACTCGGACGGTTCACTGGACAATGATTATGATCCCGGTCAAGGGGTTAACAACGCGGTCTACTCCCTCGCTTTTTCACAAAAAATGCAGGTCTATTTAGGCGGGGCATTCACGACCGTAAACGGCACCCGCAGGGTCGGCATCGCCCGATTGCTGAGCGATGGCAAAGTGGACACCAGTTTCCTGGATACGACTTTCAACCAGTATGCGGGTCTTGTGAGCTTCACCACGCTGGACCCGAACCGATTCGTCAACGCCATTGGTGTGCAAACCAATGGCGACCTGATAATCGGTGGCGATTTCAAAATGCTCGGTGCCAAGCCCTCCGCAAATACAATCTCGGACTCC
>JAMCZD010000296.1:0-1260 GCA_023473405.1 Candidatus Omnitrophota bacterium | reverse complement strand
TATAATGGCGCTCCTTATAATTTCACCGGCTCACGAGACGGGGCTGTCAGCCGGTATAATTTCGCCCGGTTGCTGGGCGGCTCCGTCCCGGGACCCGGCAACGTCGGCTTCAGCCTGCCCGAATACTATGTGGACGAGAAGGCCGGTATCGCCAGCTTCACCGTCCAACGCCAAAATGGATCTCTAGGCAAGGTTAGTCTGACTTACTCGACTGCCGATGGAACTGCCAAGGCACCGGCGGATTATATAGCTCTTGCCAATTCCATGGCTACTTGGGGCGATGGCGCCACCAACGATATGATACAGCAGGTCGGTATCATTGACGATGGCTTGATTACCGGAGACAAGACTCTCAACTTGGTGGCCAGCATGGCCGACAGCGACTTCACCTTGAACGGTTTGCCCATCCCGTTGGGAGTCGCTTTGGGCCGCGACCATGCCACGATCAACATTGCCGAGGGAGATATCCCGCCCAGCTACCTGTCCTTCGGCGCCTCGGCTTACACCATCGACGAGAATGGCGGCAATGCCGTCATCAACGTCACCCGCTCCGGGAGTACCGCCGGGCGTATCACGGTCGATTACGCGACTCGAGAGCAGACCAATGGCGCCCCGGCTCAAGCGGGAGTGGATTACCAGGCGCGAAACGGCACCCTCACCTTTGATACCGGCCAGACCAACAAGACATTCTCCGTCCCCATTATCGATGACACCGTGGTTGAACCGGATGAAACGCTGATGCTGGTCCTGTCCAGCCCGCGCGGCAATGGCGCTCTGTTGGGCAGCATTAGCAACGCCACCCTGACCATTGTCGATAATGATTATGCCCCCGGCCGCATCACCTTTACCGCCACCAACTTCTCCGCCCTCGAGGACTCGACCAACGCGGTCATCACCGTAAAACGCTCTGGCGGCAATGTCGGCGTTGTTTCCGTTCAATACTCAACCGCCGATGGGACTGGCATAGCCGGCACCAATTACTACCCGGCAATCGGACGGCTCTCCTGGGCGGACGGAGATTCCGCCGCTAAAACGTTCACCATCCCGCTCATCAACAATAATATCGTGGATGGCAACAAGACCGTCAGTCTCATCCTGAGCGATTTCACCGGCGCCCTGGCCGGAAGCATCTCGAACGCCACCCTGACGATCATCGATGACGACGCCTTCGGGAAGCTGTCGTTGAGCGCCACCAACTACCTGGTCGACGAATACGCGGCATTCGTGACGATCGTTGTAAACCGCACCGGGGGCATCGCT
>JAMCZD010000511.1 GCA_023473405.1 Candidatus Omnitrophota bacterium | reverse complement strand
CAGCAACGACTCCTGGAAACTCGAGCCAACTGAGCCCTCGATCGGTAAACTGCGCCTGGAACGTTCCATCCGGAGTTGCCAGCAAGGCGCTCGCGGTGGAAGATGAATCAGTAACGCGAGGAGAAAAAACGGAAGATACCATAGAGAACAGCGAGAAAGAATACAACCAGGAGTAAAAAGCGGTTCCGAGCCACGCGTTTTTCGTAGCGCATGGGGCGCAATCCCTGAAGGCTGCCGGCGGCGAGGTAGCTGACCAATTTAGGATTAGCCGGCGAAGTGCCGTGAAAATAATCTTGAAAACGCCGCCATAAACTCATAAGATTAGACTTGCGCCAAGGCTGCCGTTGAACGTGTGAGGGCGGTATTGGCTTGTCCATCGAGGCCTGGATTCGGTGATGTTCCATATCCTCGAAGATGGGTTCCTGTCCGGCGGTGGATTCGGTGGGGGCAGCGGGGCCGCGAGGCATGGCGGTGGACCGCCAGCGGGGCTCGGGGTTTTGGTCGAGGCTGGCGTTGAGCCGTTTGATCTGCCCTTGCAGCGCGGTCAATTGCGCCTTCAAAGCCCGTTCGCGCTCGGTAATTGGATCGGATTTTTTTCGACGCAAACCCATGATGATTCGATTAACGGCCAAATTCGATGATCAGGAAAATCACCAGGGCGGCCAGGGCAATCAGCGCCAGCGGCCAAGTCAAGGCCAAGCCCCATTTGCAGAGCTGGAGGAAGCTCTGTTCCGAGGGATTGGAAGCGGGCGATTTGCCGGTTACAGTGGGGCCGGAAGGGGCGGTGGGGGGAGTTCCGGCGAGCAGTGGCCATTTCAGGCGGGCGGAATTCCATTCCATGCGCGCATTTTCGATCACGGTGAGGGCGCGAGTCAGTTCGACCTGGTAATTGTCCACCGTCCATGATTCCTGGTGAATATTTTGCACTTTGCCGAGTGCTTCGCGGAAGGCTTCGAGCGTCTTGGACATCTGCTCGGCGTCGCGGCGTGCGGCGAACTCGGCTTCTTCGAGCAAACCGAGGCCGCGCGTGAGGCTTTCGAGCATTTCCTCGCGTCCCTTTTCGAACTCGGCCTGGCGTCGCCGGGTTTCCTCCAAGGCAGTGCGTTCGCGTTCGAGCGATTCCTGGGCGCGTTTCAATTCCAGGAGTCGTTGCTGGGTGGCGCCCACCTTGGAGTCGAGTTCTTCGCGGTTGGGCGGCCGAGGAGGGCGATTCAAAGCTGGCGAGGCGGAGGCTGCCTTTTGGGCGGCCTGAAATTCGCTGTCTATAAAATCAGATTCATCCAGTTCCGAAGCCATGGCCGGACTTTAGCTCCGGAGTGGGGACATGTAAAGGGTGCAGGAGCTAAACTTCGAAGGTGGTGGCGCGCCGCAGGCCGAGTTTCCACGGCAGCCATCCCAGCAGCAGTGACCAAGCGCCAAAACTCGACCAACAAATGGGCGTCCAAAGCCAATGTCCATGGTGATGCGGTCCCCAGGGTGATCCGGCGGCCAGGAGCAGGATTGAGCCCAGGATATAGAGAAAACTCAGCACCAGACAGAACGTGCCGCCGAATCCACTGACGATCTTGCTGGGGTTATCCTCTTTGAAATTGGGATAAAGGGTTCCCAAACCGATGGCCAAACCGGTGAGGGTGAAGGTCATCACGCTCACCGCCCCGATGAAAAACAGGGTCCGATTCCACGGCATGTTCAGCATGTGACAGGAGAGCCACATAAGAATCACCGTCAGAATCAGCGCCGCCCCGCTCGCCAACCAAAACTTGGCGCGCACGACCTGGACCATTCCCAACGGCGCCAAACCGATAATCCAGAGGCGTTTCCCTTCCTGGGAGAATTGGGGGTACATGAAACGGGTGGTCAAGGTGGCCAGGTTCAACGAGCACGCCGTCAGGTTCAAGAATGACACCAGGTTCACCCAGAAAGGGTTGGTCATCTGATGGGAAAAATGCCGCAGGTTGATGATGTAAACTCCCAGCAAACCAAACAGCACCAGGGTCTGCCCCCATTGTGTCGTGTCGCGCCAAAACATCCGCGTGTCCTTGACCAGCACCGCGCGCAGCTCCGGACGGGACCTGGGTATGAGGCTGAAGAACGCCTCCATCCATCCCGGCTGATAGCTGAACCGCCTCTGATGCTTCCGCCATGGATACATCCATTCCCACCGGCCCAGGACGCCCCCGCGGCTTTGCACTGCCGACGATGCATCATAGAAAATCGAACCGGAACAGGTCAGCGAGAGGAACCCAAAATACAGGACATGACTCAACAGGACCATCGCGAAAAAAACCGAGGTGACCAGGCTGCCTTCCGCCCAGCTCAGAACGCTGGTCGACAGCCAATAGCTGGGGAGCAACGGGAATTGGGCAAAATGCGTCCGGGCCAGCAATTTGTCCAAGACGTCCAGGACGCGCGTTTCGAGGACCGAGTCCGAGATCGGCTCCGGTTTCAGCCAGAGCGCGATAGCGATCAGCACCACCACCGACGATCCGATGGCGGCCAATTGGAAGCTCCGCCGGTCCAGGTAGCGCGCCAGACCAATCGCGCACCAGGCCCCTCCCACTGCCGGCAGCACGATAAACAGGGCTATCAATGCCGGGGTGATCAGATAAAAATGCCAGGCCACGCTGCAGGTCAGACCGTAAGCCGCCAACAGCGGCGCGATCAAAAAAACGAACGCCCACGACGCCAGCAGGGTTGATTCGAGAAATTTCCATTGAAAGACCGTTTCCCGGCTCAGCGGCAGAGTGAGCAGGTAGGTGGTCTCGCGATTCCGGAACAGGTTGGTGTAGCTGATCACCAGGTTGCTGAACCACAAGAGCACGAATAGGAACGTAAAAAGCAGGAATAACAGGCGCTCCGTCAACATGGCTCCCAGACCCGGGAAGGTGCTGATAAATCGCAGGCCCTTCCAGAATAACCCAAAAGCCAATACCAGGTATCCCGCGAGGAATAACCCGATCAACGCCGATAACAGCCGCGACTGTTCGCGAATCGAGAGCAACCGGCGCCAGGCTTGAACCAGGTTCACGCGGACCAACAATCTGAGCGGACCCATCGCCGGTCTCGATTGTTCGGGTTGGACCATCATAATCCGCTTTCCACCCTTCAATCCGGCAACTCCGTTTCCCAGGTGCGCAGTCCGTGCCGGCTCAGGTAGATCGGGATATGCCGGAAGGATGGGTTCTCCTGTTCAATTTCACGGATCAGCGCCCGTTTCCGCGCCGAAGCCGGTCCGCTGAGGATGGTGATCGAACCGCCATCACCGCCGGCGCCATTGACCTTCCAACCCAGAGCGCCGTGCGCGCGGGCCATTTCAATTACCCGATGAGCCTGAGGGCTGATCAATTCGCTGTGCAGGCGTCCCTGGGCCTCGGTGTTCTCGATCATTGCCTGCCCCAGCGCGCGGAAATCACCCGCATAGACTGCGTCGCGCGACTTTTCGGCGGTCAGGCGCAGATCGGCGATCTTGGGGCATTCGGGCCCGGCATTTTCCAATTCACGGATGACTTTTTTATGGACCTCGGACGAGCTGTGCGATTTGCCGAGGTATACCAGGACCAGGCGGCGTTCGAGTTCCCACCAGATGGCATTGGGGACCTGGATCGAGGAGACGGAGGCACGAGGGTAGCGATGCATGTCGATGTAGTTGATGCCGCCGTAAGCGGAGCATAGCTGGTCCTGGATGCCGCATTGTTGTTTGAGCAGGTCAACCTCGACGGATTGCGCGGTGTAAGCCACCTCATGCGGGGTCAAGCGCCCCGGTGTCAATCGGTCCAAGGCGCCGATCAAGGCCACGGTTACGGCCGCCGAGGTGCCGGTAGACGCTCCGGCGGGGGCTTCCGAGAAAATCGTGACCTGGAAGGCCAGGTCGCCGGGTATCTTCATGCATTGAATCGCCGCTTCGAGCAATGGATGCCGGTCCCATCCCAATTTTTCCGGCACCCGCGCATACCGCTCGCCGTAGTTCTCGGCATGAATGATGGTGCGATCGCCTTGGCCGTTATAAGGCTCGACTTGTATCTGCACCTCCGCATACGGATAGACGCCGATATTGAAAATCTTGCCATGCTCGGCAAACCAGGTATCCGTCCAGCCGCCGTTGTCGCAGATGCGAATGGGCGCGATGCTGTTGATGATGCGTTTCCGGCAGGGGTGTGTTTGCATATTTACGGGTTATCCAGGCGCTCTCATTGTTTGGCTAATGGGACCTTAGCGCCATCGCCCTGTCAACCGAACAAAAAAATGGCTCGCTGGTCTGGATTCTGCTACCAAGGCTGCCATGAAGTGTTCCCGAGTGAATTGGGCGTGCGCGTTGGTCCTGGTTCTTTTCGCAGCCTCCGCCGGCGCACAGGTCGTTATCAGCGAGTTCATGGCTAATAACTGCCGTACCTTGGCCGACGAAGATGGAGATTACTCGGACTGGATCGAGCTTGAGAATACGGAGAACGCCGAGGTGAACCTCGACGGTTGGTATCTGACGGATGACGTCCATGACCTCCGGGAATGGCGCCTGCCGGCGGTCGTCCTTCCGCCGAGAGGTTACCTGGTCGTATTCGCTTCCGGCAAAGACCGCTCGATTGCAGGCCGGGAATTACACACGAATTTTCAGCTCGATGATGCCGGTGAATTCCTGGCGCTCGTCAAGCCGGACGGGACGACCGTTGCCAGCCAATTCGCCCCTCAATATCCACCGCAATATGCCGATGTGGCGTACGGCCGGGCCGAGCCGTTTGCTCGAACATCGCTCCTGGCTCCTGGCCAGACCGCCAGCTTCATGGTCCCCGCCAATAATACCTTGGGGAACACCTGGACCGGGCTCGATTTTGCGGCGCAAGGCTGGACGAATGGCCCGATCGGAATCGGTTTTGGCATTACCGAACCGGCCCAACCGCCGGCCGAAAATCGCTGGTTATGGCTGGCTGCCGATTCTGGTGTCGGCACTAATTCGTCGGGGACACTTACCGCCTGGTCCGATGCCGGCGGCACGCATGGAAACTGGATCGAGTCGGTTCTCGGCTCACCGAGCCTGGTCACGGCCCCGTTTCCCATGGGAAACCGCGCGGCGATACGGTTCGACGGCAACATCGACGGCTTGGCGCTGGTCGACGACGCCGATTTGCGCGTGAATCCCATCAGCATTTTCGTGGTCGCCAGCATCGAATCGGGTGAGCAGTCGGCCATTTTCATTGGCAATTATCGCGACATCAACGGCTTTGGCCTGGGGATCAGCGACGCCGTCAGCCAGAGGGTCAAGTGGTTCACCGCGCCCCCCGGAGACGGCCTCGATGACGGGGCGTCGTCGTTCCCGGCGGCTGATTTGACCCCTGGCAAGAACTACCTGGTTACCGCCACGTTCGACGCCGCCTCGAGCGCAAAGATGCTGCGCATCCGGAATGAAAGCGGGTCGAGCGAGTTCAGTCTGACGGGCACTTTCCATAGTCAGGCCGATTACGCCGCGGACACACAGCTCACGATCGGCAACCTCGATTTTGGGCGCCAGTTTCTCGATGGCACCATTGCCGAGGTCCTCGTCTATTCATCAGTATCACCCGCGCAAAGCGAGGCTGTCGAAGCCTACCTGATGAACAAGTATTTCGCGCCCCAGTCCGGGGTGGGAAGCCCGAGCCGATTGGTGGGAACCGATGTGGCCGGTCTCATGGCGGGCGTCAACTCGTCGATTTACACGCGGATTCCTTTCAGCCTGGCTGCCTCCAACACCTTCGACAAGCTCACCCTTCGTGTCCAATACGAGGATGGTTTTGTGGCTTACCTCGATGGTCATGAGATTGCCCGCCGCAATGCCCCGGGCACCGCGGGCGTCCCGCTGGCCTGCGATGCCGCCGCCAGCACGGACCGCCCGCAGTCGCTCGCCTCGATAGCCGAGGAGATCGACGTTTCCTCCTGGGCAGGTTCGTTGACCCCCGGGAACCATGTCCTGGCCATTCAGGGCTTGAACGATTCCGTCAATAGCCCGGATTTCCTGATTCGCCCCGGGCTCGAAGCCGAAATCGCCTTGCCCACGCCGATTGCGGACGGGTTCCTCAAGACACCCACGCCCGGGTCGCGCAACAACACCGACGCTTACCAGGGGGCGGTTGCGGACGTACAGTTCAGCGTTGACCACGGACTATACGACGCGCCTTTCAACCTCGAGCTTAGCTCGATCACGGACGGAGCGGAGATTCGTTACACGCTTGACGGGAGCCTTCCCTCGACCAACCACGGCACGGTCTACACCGCACCCGTCGTTGTCAGCCAAACCACCACCTTGCGCGCCGCCGCGTTCAAGACGGATTACCTATCCGGCAGGATCAATACCCGCTCCTATGTCTTTGTAAACGACGTGATCCACCAATCGCCCACCGGGAAACCGCCATCGGGCTGGCCGTCCTCGCCACTCTCGACCGGCCAGATCATGCAGTATGGCATGGACCCGGACGTCGTTGACAGCCCGCTCTACAGCGGTTCCATTATCGAGGCCCTCAAGTCGATCCCGACCTTCTCGATTGTGGCGGACCAGGCCGACCTGTTTGGTCCCAACGGGATTTACGCCAATGCGATGAACGACGGACGCGCCTGGGAGCGACCGGCCTCGTTCGAACTCATTTACCCGGACGGCACGCCTGGCTTCCAAATCAACGGGGGCATACGGATTCGGGGCGGTCAGAGCCGGAGCCCGGCCAATCCCAAGCACGGTTTCCGCCTATTCTTTCGCAAGGAATATGGCGATGGCCCGCTCCACTACCAGCTCTTTACCAACTCGCCGGTCGACCGGTTCGAGATGTTCGACGTGCGGGTGGACCAGAACGATTCATGGAGTTTCATCGGGGACTGCTGCGGCACTGCCGACAACGCGACTTACCTGCGCGATCTGTTCTCCCGGGATACGCAACTCGCCATGGGCAAGCCCGCCACCCGCAGTGAGTACTGTCACCTCTATATCAATGGGCAATACTGGGGTCTTGCGGAAACACAGGAACGCCCCGAAGCCAATTACGCCGCTTCCTACTTCGGCGGCCAGGAGGACGACTACGACGTCATCAAGATCAACTGGGGATCGTTCACTGTCTATGCCACCGATGGCGATATGACGGCGTGGACACAGCTCTACAACCGGCTCAAGACCGGTGTGTCCACCGAATCAGACTACCAATCCTTGCTCGGCAACAATCCCGACGGCACCCGCAACCCGGCGTTGCCCGTTTGCCTGGACGTCGATAACCTGAACGATTTCATGCTGCTTACGGTCTACTCGGGCAATCTCGACTCCGCCATCTCCTTCTTCGCGCACCGCCCCAACAATTGGTACGCCATCCGCAACCGGAACGGCCAGGAGGGCTTTCGCTTCTTCACCCACGATGCCGAGTTGACCTACCTCAATGTCAACGCCGATCGCACCTCGCCGCCGGCAAACGTCGGCGATGCCTCCGTGCTCGACAGCAGCCCGGAGTGGATGTGGCACAAGCTGTTGGCCAATGCCACCTTCCGGCTCAAGCTCGCGGACCGCGTTCAGAAGCACTTCTTCAACGGCGGCGTTTTCACCCCCGAATCGGCCAAACGCCGGTTCCTAGCCCGCAAGGCGCAGATCGACCTGGCCATCATCGGCGAGTCCGCCCGTTGGGGCGACGCGCGGCGGGCGACGCCTTACACGCGCGATGTCGAGTGGCTCAACCTGGTCAATAATCTGGCGGTAAACACCAACTGCTATTTCGACCGGCGGGCGTCGATCGTGCTGAACCAGCTCATCGCCAACGGCATGTTCCCTCGGGTCGCCGCACCGTCCTTTAACCAGTTCGGCGGAACCGTTCCGCCCGGGTTCGCCTTGTCCATGACCGCCCCCGCCGGAACGATTTACTACACGCTCGACGGCAGCGATCCGCGCGACCATAGCG
>JAMCZD010000171.1 GCA_023473405.1 Candidatus Omnitrophota bacterium | reverse complement strand
ACATCCACGGCTGAATTCATCTGAACCAAAACCTGCTTGCCGGTTTTGATGTCGCGCGCGAGGACGCGCAGGATGCCATTGGCGTCAATTTCAAATTGCACGCCCACTCGAGGCACTCCTTTGGGGGCGGGCTCGAAGTCGATGGTGAAGCGTCCCAGGCTCCAATTATCCACAGCGCGCTCGCGTTCACCCTGCAAGACGTGCACCAGCATGTTGGGTTGGCGATTGACGGCGGTGGTAAAAACCTCGCCGGCCTTGACCGGAATGGTGGAATTGCGAGGTATGATGACGTTCATCAAGCCGCCAAAGGTCTCGATACCCAGGGACAGCGGGGTGACATCCAGCAGCAACACGTCCTTGAACCCGCCGGCAAGAATCTCGGCTTGAATGGCGGCCCCCATCGCGACGGCTTCATCGGGATTCTGTGACGTATTCAGAACCGGCCCGGAGGGACGCAGACCGTCGGGGGATCTTGCCATGGCCTCGCCGGGTGACTCGGGTGGACGGCACTGAAACATCTCGGCAACCATTTGGCGGACCATGGGCATCCTCGTTTGACCGCCAACCAGAATCACCTGGTCGATGTCTTGCGGGGTCAGCTTGGCATCGGCCAGGGAGCGCAGGCAATGTTGCCGGGTGCGCGCAACGATATCGCGCGTCAGGCCCTCCAACTCGGCTCGAGTCAGACGGCAGTGGAAACTGAACTCAGGCGTCAGAAAAGGCAGGACCACTTCGGCTTCCAACTCGTCGCTGAGTTTGATCTTGGCTTCTTCAGCCACCTCACGAAGCCGTGACATCATGACCGGGCTGTTGGTTGGATTCGGTCCGCCGGCGGCGCGAATTTTGTCGCCCAGGAAGTCGATTATCCGCTTATCCAGGTCATCGCCGCCCAAGCGGGTATTGCCATTGGTCGAAAGGACCTGGAACACTCCGTGGCGCAGTTCAAGGATCGAGAGATCAAAAGTGCCGCCGCCGAGGTCGTAAACCGCTACCCTGGCGTTTTCCTCGAGTTTATCCAGACCGAAAGCCAATGCCGCAGCGGTGGGTTCATTGATGATTCGCTCAACCGTCAGGCCGGCCAATTCGCCCGCTCGTTTGGTGGCGTTGCGTTGCGCATCATTGAAATAGGCTGGCACCGTAATCACCGCGCGGCTAATTGGCTCCCCCAGACATGCCTCGGCATCGCGCCTCAATTTCAGCAGGATCGCGGCGGAGATGTCTTCCGGGGCATACTCCCGGCCATGAATCTCGACAGTAATCGGCCCGGCACCCTCGCCTTTGACCGGGTAAGTCACCAGCATTTCCTCCTGGGCCAGTTCCGAGCCGCGCCGTCCCATAAAGCGTTTGATCGAGTAAACCGTCTCGGCGGGAGCGAGGACGCGGACGCGATTTGCCGGTTGGCCCACCGTCGGTTCGGCGGCGTCTGCGGGAAAATGGACCACCGATGGGGTGAGGCGGCGGCCTTGCCGGTCGGCTATAACGAAGGGGATGCCCGAGTCCACTGCAGCAACCAATGAATTGGTCGTGCCAAGGTCGATGCCCACGATTTTGCTCATAACGCGAGTGTATGCTGCCATGGGATGCCCCCAATGCCCAAGCAATATTTCGGTGTCGGACTGGGAACGGGACTCGTTATGAAATGGACAGGAATTCCATCCCAAGATTATCCTTGCGGCGGTATGAGATGCATTGTCACTGCCGGGCCGACCTATGAACCCCTGGATCAAGTGCGGCGTCTGACCAATTTTTCAACCGGGAAACTCGGCACCGAATTGGCCAACTACCTGGTATCCAGGGGGCACGAGGTTACGCTGCTGCGAGGGCATTATTCAACTTACCTCGACGCGGAAAAGGCCGTTCAAGTTCGGACGTTCACCACCACCGCCGATTTATCCACCCGCCTGGCGGCATTATCAGGTCAGCCGTTCCAGGCCGTTTTTCATGCGGCGGCAGTCGCCGATTTTACCGTAGGCACCGTATGGAGGCGGGCAATAGATGGCCGGTTGATCGAAGTGAGAAGCGGCAAGTTTTCCTCCTCCGAATCCCCTCTCCTGGTCGAGTTGGTGGCCGCGCCCAAGCTGATCCGCCGATTGCGTCCCTGGTTTCCCCGGGCATTTCTGGCGGGTTGGAAACTCGAGATTGAAGGAGACCGTTCGGCAACCCTGGCAAAGGCCGAACGCCAGATCATCGAGAGCAATACCAATGCCTGCATCGCCAATGGCCGCGCCTATGGCCGCGGTTTTGGCATCGTTACCGCGCCCGGCCAGTGCATTGACTTGCCGGACCCGCCCGCTCTCTACGCGGCTTTGGAAGACATCATGCGGAAATTCGAAGCTGCCGGCACGGAACCGGGCGTTTGACCTCCGTCCGTTAGAACGATTCTTTACAACAACCAGGCGAGGCGGACGTGAGCCGAATTAATTCGCCGTTCGGGCGAAACGAACCGAGTCGCCGAAGCGCTTGTTGTCGGCACGAACCCGGGCGGCCAATGTCTGGCAGATGGCCAGCAGGAATGGCGTGGCCAAATCCGGCTCCTGGGTGGTTAGGCGCTGAAATGACGCAGCCGCCAGTTTCAGCAGAAGACTGTCACTGTTGGCGATGACGTCGGCCGAGCGGGGACCGTGATCGAACAAACTCAACTCCCCGAAAAACTCGCCTGCGGCGAGGGTGGCAATGATGCTTTCTTTGCCGCTGATCAGCAGGCGCACCCGCAGTTCGCCTTCAAGCACAAGATACATCCCGTCACCGGGATCGCCCTGCTTTACTACTTGCTCCCATTGGCGGATGGATTGGAGCGCAAGGAAATTCTCGAACCGTCCCAATTGGGCATTGCTCAGGCAAGCCAATATCTTTATCCGGCGCAGCATCCCGGGCTTGATCTTTGAGAAGGTGGGAGGCGATGCGGCAACAACCGATGGGTCCGGCGGCTGCGGCGCCGGAGCAGTTGCCTGAAACAGGGCTTGCAGCTCGGGTAATGCGTTCGCCCTCTGCCAAAAATCGCCGGGAGTAACGTGAATCCAATTAAGCGCGGTAACACGCCCTTCTTTGGCCCATGAAATCAGTACGGGAAGTTCAACCGGGCCATAGACCACGTTATCTGCTGCCCAAACACGATACTCGAGGCTGCTATCCTTGATGCCCATGCCTTGTTTTTCTAAACCGGCGCACGCATATCGTAAAGCATAAATTTACATTTGGTCGGTTGTTTCAATGCCCAGAATTCCCAAACCCATTTGCAAGACTTGACTGGTCAGGTCACACAACGCGAGGCGTTGGAAACGTTCGTCCCCGCCGGCTTTGAGCACGGGGCAGGTCTCGTAGAAACGGGCGAAATGTCCCGCCAATTCATACAAATAGTTGCACAGGTAATTCGGGCGATACTCCTCCGATACCGCCTCGAGGACCAGGCCGAGATTGAGCAAGTGTTTAGCCAAAACAACCTCCTCCACCACGGTTAATGACCAGGGCCTGTCCGCCGCTTCCGCTAATTGGTAAACAGCTTCGGAACTCTCCGACAATCTGCGGAAGATGCTCCGGATTCGGGTATAGGCATAGAGCAGGTAAGGGGCGGTATTGCCATTCAGAGCCAGCATCTTGTCCCAGCTAAAGACATAATCGCTCTGCCGATTGGGCAGCAAGTCGGCATACTTGATGGCGCCAATCCCGACGATGCGGGCGATCTCCCGACGCCGCTCTTCGTCCAGTTCGGGGTTCTTGGCCGTAACGACCTGGTAAGCGCGTTCCTCGGCTTCGTCCAACAAATCGGCCAACTTGATGATCGCGCCCGAACGCGTCTTGAATGGCTTGCCGTCTTCGCCCAGAATGGTGCCAAACCAGACGTGAGCCAATCGCGGCCTGGCCTGGGGTTGCCAGCGCCGAAAGATGGTAAAGACCTGCTTGAAATGGAGCTGTTGCCGGGCGTCGGTGACATAAATGATTTCATCCGGACGCCAAGTCTCCACCCGGTAAAGCAACGTGGCCAAATCCGTGGTCGTATAGTTCGCCGCCCCGTCGCTCTTAAGAATGATGGCCGGATGCGCCTTGAGTTCGGATATGTCCTCGAAAAAGACAACCATGGCGCCTTCACTCTCGCGTGCCATACCGGCCTCGACCAATTGGTCCACCACGGACTTGAGCCGCGGGTTGTAGTAACTCTCCCCAAGACAAAAATCGAACTGGACACCCAACCGGCCGTAGATCGCGTCGAATTGCTCCCGGGAAAGGGCGATCATCTTTTGCCATATGGCCAGGTTATCCGGATCGCCTTTTTGCAGCTTCACCAATTCCTGCCGCGCGCTTTCCAGGACCTCCGCCTCCGAGTCGCAAGCCTCGTTAACCAATCGGTAAAGCCTTTCCATTTCACCGATGGGATCGGCAGCCAGCGCGGCTGGGTCCAAGTGCCGGCGCCAGCCAACCAGCAATTTGCCAAATTGAGTGCCCCAGTCGCCCAAATGATTGTCCGTGATCACCCGGTGACCCATGAAACGAAAGGTGCGCGCCAGGCAATCGCCAAGAATTGTGGACCGGATATGCCCCACATGCATCGGCTTGGCAACGTTGGGCGAACTGAAATCGATCACGATTGTCCGGGGCTTGCCGCTCTTTTGAAGAAATAAATGTTCACCCCGGCAGGCCCCTTTCAAGACCTCGACTACGGCGCTGTTCTTGAGCCGAAAATTTAGAAACCCAGCCCCGGCTATCTCGACCGCTTCGCAATAATCCCCAACATCCAGCCTCTCCTTTACCGATTCCGCCAACCGGCGCGGATTCATTTTTTTCTGCTTGGCCAACCCCATCAGGGCATTCGACTGGTAATCGCCAAATTGGGAGTTGACACATGGCCGAACCAGGATTTGAGACGTATCGGCTGAGGGGCAAACGGCGGTGACGGTTTCCTGCAAACGACGCTCGATAAGATAATGCAACACGGTCGGAAAAGGGCGATGATAAAAGTTGAACGGCGGGGATGAGGCACAAGTTGCCCGCCCGGCCATGAATTATTTGCTCAGCGAATGCTCCTTGATGATATTAAACATGTGCTCAGCATCGGGCGCCGCCTCGAGATTGCGCCGAAATTCCTTATTATGAAGCAATTTGGCAATATTGGCCAGGGTGTGGAGGTGCTTCTGGAACTGGCCCTGAGGAACCAAAAATAACATCACCAGGTTGACCGGCTGGTTGTCCAGCGCATCGAAATTGACGCCTTGGCGCGAACGGCCAAAAGCGCCCACTACCTCGCAAATCAGGTCCGTCGAGGCATGCGGTATCCCGATGCCAAAGCCGATTCCGGTGCTCATCGATGTTTCTCGCTTCCTTACCACAGCCGCAATCGGATCGCGATGCTCAGGCTTGATCCGGCCACAAACCACCAGCCTGTCGATCAATTCATCGATGGCTTCCCAGCGATTGGTCGCCCGCAACTCGGTGATAATCTGTTCTTTGCTCAGAATGTCTGCCAGCGTCATAAGAACCATCCTAATCACCAAGTTTCGCCGTACTTCGCCCGGGAATTCAAGCGCGAATTCATGCAATGAACCAGTCCGTTTCCTTTCGCCGTCCGCGCATTGAATTGGCCAATCCCTCTCCCGGTTCTAAAATCTCGTCCCTCTCCCCCAAAAAAAAGCCTGTTTCCCACTGGGGAAACAGGCGAAAACAGGGTCGAACCCGGTCAGGCGCTAACCCGAATCACTAGGGCGAAGAATACCGGTTGAGGTCAAAGCCGACCACAGGAGGTGTCGGCGGCTTAACCGGAGGGGTGGTCGGCGTATAGATGAGACCGCGAATTGGTCCCGGGGTAATCGTGATGGTCCCCGTCGTAACCGGCGTATCGGCGCTGCGAACGGAGGTTCGCACCCGGGCCACCTGCTGCTTCTCGCTGGGAACTGCGGTTGATACTGCCTGGACAATTTGCTCCGAATAGTCAGGCGCAGCTTTTATGGCTGCCAACACAATTGCCTGCGAATAATCTTTTACCGCGGCGGTCGCTGCTGCTGCCACTGCGGGCGCTGTCTCGGGCGCCACCGCCGCGATGGCGGAAACCACCGAAACCGCTACCGCCGGCTTCTTGGCTATAGCCGCCTTAGTGACCGTCACAGCCATAGACTCCTTATCGGCGGGGGCAGCCTGTGCCACCATTTGGGCCGCTTGGGCCGCCAGCTCAGCTACGCGCACCTTGTCGAAGGCCTTTTTAACCGACGCCACCTGGGCTTCGGTAAGTGCATTGGCTGTGGTAACAGCGAAGGTTAATAGCGCCGTGAGCGATACCATCAAGGTTTTGTAGTTTTTCATGTTCATAACACAAATTGTCCTACCAGTTCTTTCCCTAGTTAGCTGAGGCAAAATCTACTCGGTTTGCCCTTTCAAAGTCAAATAGAATTTTCAATTTTATCCACTTCCAAACCTTGAAAAATCAGGCAATTCTAATAAGCCGTTGTCGTTCAATTTGTTATGTATACCCGCCCGGAACAAAAAATTTCGCGTTAATGCCCTTTTTTACCCTTCTTCTGACCCATTTTACCTGGTTCAAGCCCTTCTTTAAAACAGGTCCGACACCACACTATGTGGTCGAGGCTGAACGCGCGGCTTCTATCAAGTCCCAGAACTTCGGATTCTCTTCCAAGGCTTTGTCTTCGCCGGTAGGCAGACGGGACCGGAACAAGAAATCCTTCAAGGTGTTGCGGCTTAGGATGCGGTGAACTACCAGGCCTAGTTCATGGCGCTCGAAGTAGACCCGGTAATCTCCCAGGCGAAATCGGAGCAGGGTTTTCCCCGCCCTTTCCAATTTGCCGAATCGTTCCAGGTCGGCGCGCATCATTTGCTGGGGCAACCCGCGGAACTCACCCAGGATATGCAATTGCAGTTCTTTGGGCATTCGAGCGAGCTCGGCGGCGCTGGTCGGATTAAAAATTATCTGGAACGGTTGCATGTCGCGATTTCATTCGGCTCAAGTAATTCAAACTCGGGCAAGGATTACGGTGTAAGGGCCCTCTGAAAACTGGTAGCGCGTACGGGAATCGCACCCGTCTTTCGGCCTTGAGAGGGCCGCGTCCTAACTAATAGACGAACGCGCCTTAAAATAACCAGATGCGCACCTTAACCAATGGCGGGGCGAAGTCAACTCAATTGCAGTCCACGATGGCCGGGACGGGCGGTGCGACCGGTTCAGGCTGTCCCTTTTCGCGCTGGCCTCGTGGCGGGATCTTCCCGATCATCCGATAAAAGGTCTGGTCGTCCATGGTTTCCCGGTGCAACAATTCGTTGGCCACCGCCTGAAGCTGGTCCCGGTGCTGGTGAAGGATTTCTTTGGCTTCCTCGTAAGCGCACGCCAGGATTTTTTTCACTTCCTCGTCGATCTCGCGGGCGGTCTGCTCGCTGCAGTCCCGCTGGAGCGAGCCGTCCGGATGCCCCAAAAACATCTGGTTAGTCGGTTGGGCGCAATGGGCCAGGCCGATGGTATCACTCATTCCGTACATGCACACCATCTGGCGCGCCAGCGCGGTGGCGCGTTCGAGGTCGTTTTGCGCCCCGGTTGTGACTTCGCCATAAAATTCCTCCTCCGCGGCCCGCCCGCCCAGCATGCCACGAATCCGTTCGCTCAGCTCGGATTGGGTCATAAGCAATTGATCGTCCAAGGGCAATTGCATGGTATAGCCGAGGGCGGCACGCCCGCGGGGGACGATGCTGATCTTGTGCACCGGGTCGGCGTGCTGGCTGTAAGCGGCTACCAAGGCATGGCCGACCTCGTGATAGGCAACCCGCTGCTTTTCCTGCTCGTTCAATCGACGGCTCTTACGTTCGGGACCGGCGACGACTTTTTCCACCGCCTCCTCGAGGTCGGCTTGAGCGATCTCCTTGCCATGGTGGCGGACCGCCAATAGGGCCGCCTCATTGATTGCATTGGCCAAATC
>JAMCZD010000197.1 GCA_023473405.1 Candidatus Omnitrophota bacterium | reverse complement strand
ATTGTAACCGGCAAACCGGTAAGACCGCACTTCCAACTCATCCACATGGCCAGGGCGGCAACCTCACCCAGGGTGACGTCCGGATGATATCTCAGTCCACCCTTGGTGGGGCCAAGAGACAGGTGATGTTGGACACGATAACCGGTAAACACCTCCGTTTTACCGGTGTCGCGATGGATCGGCAGCGATACCACCATCGAGCGCTTGGGATACTTGAGCCGATCACGGTAATCATCCGGAATGCCCAGGTAATCAGCAACCATGTCGAACTGCCGACATGCCATCTGAAAAGTGGGATGGTCGTAAATATCCATGGATAGCGATTTAAATGTGAACCGGACCGAATGTCACGATGGAATTGCGCGCCGGGCGCATGTATAGCTGCCTCGATGTGATTTTCGGTTCATCGAAAAAAGGGCGATAAACCTGCGACAAATGCGACTTATACTATGGCTTTTCCCCAAGTTCTGAGTTTGTAAGCTTTCCCGCAAGGACGAAAAAATGTTCACCTATTGGCGGGATGGATTCTGCGCGCTGTCGGTGAGCACGAACCAGGTCACTCCGCGTGGAGGGAGTGTGACCTCGAATTCAACACTGTAATCCCGGTTCAGTTTGTAAAGCTTGGCCTCGTCTTTCTCTTGCTCGCGGACCAGGACGGTATCGCTCAGGCCCGTGTAGTAGAGGGGCAGACGCATCTTGCGGGTTATGGATTCGTCGAGGGGATTGAAAAACAGGGCCAGGCCCTTCTGTTCGAGCGCGGGGTTGACGTGGAAGATGCAATCCATGTCGCGGCCATCGGGCCGTTGGACATGGATAATATCGGAGCTGAGAATCGGGCGGTACTTTTTGTACCAACTGATCCATTTGCGGACCATGAGCCGGGTTCGTTCGGTGTCGTAGAGCCGGTTGGCGCGGAAGTTCGCCTGGCAGCCTGAACCGAGCAGTTGGACAATATTCAACTCGTACCACTCGAGGTTCTTGTCGAGCGGTTCGAGCATGGCTCGCGGGTCATCAGTGTAAGTGCCGATCAGGCCGATGCCCATGCCGCCCATAGTGGGCGGTTTGAACCACGTCCCGTCATAGATGTACTGCCGGTAGAGGAGCAGGCCTAGCTCGCGCGGCAGGTTGGCGCTGGCTTCGCGGTAACCCAGGCTGGTGCAGGATGCCCCGTTCCAAATATACCAGTCGGGGGCGGGTGCAAACATGCCGCGTCGCTGTTCTTCGGCGAACATCTTCGTCTGGCATTGCCATTGTGCCCATTGCGAATCAGCCAGGCCGCGGTGGTATTTGTGAACCGTCGAGGCGCAAGGACAGCCATGATAGGGGCCGTCCACGGCGATGCCCATGAAACCGGTCTGGTCTATAAACCGCCAGACCCGGCTGAAAAAGTCGTCTGCCCACTTGGTTCCCAGGCAGACCGATTGGCCGAAAGGGCTGCCGGGCTTGCCGGTGGCCGGATCGATGCAGTCCACCTCGGCGCCGCGTCCGCGGGAGGCAACCATCAATTCGTATCCGCTCATGATGATCCCCCTGGTCTTGGCATAGTCGGCCATCGCCTTCCATTTCGCCACGTAGGCCGGCTCGAGGTTTTCATAGCTGATCCCCGGCCAACAGGTGACGCAGTAGCCCTCGAAACCCAACTCGCCCATCTGGTCGATCAGGTTTTTGATCACGGTTGGGTCGTGAGAAGGAGAACCGGCAGTCAACAGGCTTTCACTGACCTGCGGGCAGAGCGCACGATACATCCGGCGCACACCGAGTGAACGCCGTTCGCGGTCGCTGCTATCCTGAAGCAATTCGAAAGTGATGTGTGACTCGAAACTCCGGCCAGGAGGGACGAGCTTCGCCGGTCCGACCGGGATGCGGCTGACCATCAGGTTGCGGAAGGTATGTCCAAGGAACTTGTCCTCGATGGCCGTCGGATGGGCCCAGGAATCGAGCTCTGGGTCCACCCGCCAATCGGTCGTGGTCCGGCCAGCCAGGTAAAGCGGGGTATCCCAATTGATGGCCTTGGAATGTGCGCCGGAGGCATGGCAATCGTCGGGAGAATGGTTGACGATGTGGAAGGAGTAATTGCTTTCCGCATGGATGTTCTCTATCTGGTCCTGCGGCACGGCCAGTATCTCCGTCTCGATCTCATCCACCAAGACGGGCTCACCGTCATCGTTCTCGAGCGTGAACGATTTGGAAAGCACGGGCAGGCCTTCATACATTTCGTAGTGCACGGTCAATTTGAGGTTCCCGTAACGTGAAGCCAGCGCCTCCGGGGGCGCGTAATGCATGGATACACGCAGGCCTTTGGGTGGCCAGGGCACATTAGGCGCGTTGAACTTGGGTTTCCAGGGATAGCGCTCGATGGGCCGTGCGGTGGTAAAGCCGGTGAACCGGAATTGGTTGGGTGAACTCTTCATGTCCTTGAGCCAAGATTCGACCAGGTAGGCCCGCTCCGGTTGGCCGATCAGACCGCCCACTTCGTACCAGACACCGTCCAGCTTGATGCGCATCTCCGGCTTGACCGCCCGGATGAACTCAGCCCGGTTCCGTAAATTGCGGTAACTGAAGCAAGCCAGGTTGCGGCCGGCATAGAAGGACCGGCTGATCAGCCCGTTGCAAAGCGCGAGCCGGGCCGATTGCCCGTCTGCTGCGGGCTCGACTTCGAGCTGAGCCGGTTGATCGGCTTGAGCGATCAGCCAGTCGCCCGGTGCCGCTTGGGGATTCAGCTTCTTGACCACCAACACCCCCGGCTGAGCCTGGCACAAGCGGCGGATGAAGGCTGCCTGCTCGACCCGGTCCTGCTGAGCCGCTTTTTGCCGAAGCTCGTTGTCAAGAAGGAAATCGTGGTCCGGCTCAAACCCGCCCGGGGCGAAAGTGAAAACGCGCACGCAATGGATCAGGCCCTTGAAGTGTTCTTCGGGCAGTCCCGCCGTGCCGATTCGGAAGACGGGCTCGATCGCCGGTGTGGGCGAGACCGAGCGAATCTTCTCGCCATCCCGATAGACCGCCAAATCGTTTCCATCATTGACCAGCGCCAGGTGTGTCCATTTGCCAGGGGTGACCGGTCCGGCATCAAACGCGCCGACGCAACCGACGAAGGCCACCCAGCGGCTACCGCTCTGTCCCAGCACGTAACCGCGCGCGCCGTTGCCATTGGCCACAACGCCTTTGAGACCCTGGACCGATGCTTCGCCGGCGCTGACCCAGACCTCGATCCCAAAGCAATCGGTACCATCAAACAAGGCGCCGGTGCGAACATAGGCATCGCTCTTCCCGTCGAACTCGAGCGCACCCGCACCTTTCGCGGAGGGAACTACGGGCGCTGAGGCGACGAAACGCGGGTTACCTTCGCGTTTCAACTGGTGGTTGTTGCCAGTGGAGTCCGCCATCGTCTCCGGCCCGCCAGTGTAAGTTACCTGCGGCGTGCTGGCTCCCAGGCGGTAGTCGGCAATAATGTCCACTTTGGCTCGAGCCTGGGCGGTCCAACCGATCAGCACTAAAGCGATGAGGCCGAGGCGGTAACAAGACCTGCTACGGCCTGGCAAATTATTACTGTTAACTAATGCTTCCATATAAACTCCGATGATAACGCTTCAGGCACGGGGCAAACCTCCGGTCTGGCGGTTCACGGGGCCTCTGGCTCCGCGCCGATAATGGCATCGAGACTCTGCACCGGAGGTTCGGCTAACTGTCAGACCGGAGGTCTGCCCCACGGTCCGGCGTGGCAGAATCGGAAACCAAGGCTTTTATATCCTTTTAGGCGGTCCGATGGTTCTGAACTCGCACTTGAGCGAAGACTTGTCGCCCTGGGTGAAATGACAACCGATGCTGACCTTGCTCTTGCCGCTCGGAATCTCGAAGCGGTTCATCGCGACCGGCAAGGTTCCCAATCGGTTCCAATGCTTATCATACTTAACCGCGGTCTCGCCTCCGGTGTATTTCACGATTTGCCCATCCGCAATGGGACTCGCCAAGGCCAGCGCTTCCTTTCCGCCGATCTCGATGAACACCCGGTCGGCTTCCGCTTTGTCGGCAATTTGCAGGATAAATTGCAGGGGCTGGGCCGCATACGGATTTTCCAATTCACCGGTGGCGGCGGTCGGCATGCCGGGTTGTTCCTGGCGCTTGTTAGTAAGCCTGAAGGAATAGACCGGCGATACGTCCCATGCCTTTTCACCGTCCGGTTGCAAAACGAATTCGCGATGGATGTCTTGCAGCGCCGCTTTCATCTCCGCCGGGAACGCCCCGGACATCCGCGCCGTTTCCCATTCTTTGATGGACCTCAAGATAGCATCGCCGAGGCCGTTTTGCCGGACCGTACCCGGACTGGTTACGAGGCAAAATCCGGCGTCGAATCCGGCGGCGCGCGCCAGCAGCCATTGGACATCTTCCAGGCTGGTTTCGGCGCTCATTTGGAACCAGCCGAGCATATGGGGCATCAAGTTCCGCGAGTAATAATTCTGGTTCTTAAGCCGGTATTGAGTCTGGCTTTCGCGGAAACCGGCATACCAGGGCTCGCCCCAATTCATGCGCGTGTAGATGTGCCAGTTGAAATGGCCGGGATTGCTTGCATCATTGATGACGCGCCCTTGCAGCGCCGGCGAGAGATGATCGAACCATGCCTTGGTAAACAAGGTGCGCCCATACTGGCCCATGCCGGTTGACCAGTTGCCTTCGAGACCGTCGAAGGAAATCTGCAACAACCCCGTTTCATTGAACAGATCGGCAATGCGCCGCGCCACTTCCTGCGAAAGACTGGCGTCGGTGAGAAACACCCGGTAGGGATGGTCCAACAACATCGCGATCTTCTCTCCTCGCGCATGGGCCGACGCGCTGGTCCCCCAGGCGCCCCGCTGACAATCGAGCAACCGCCAAGGCGCCGACTCCGAAAGACCACCGCCCTGGGCCAATTCCGTTGCCACCATGACCGTCTTGAGCGTGGTCCTGTTCATCTGGCTGAACCAGACCGGGTCCTTGACCGGTATTTCCGTCTGCTTCGAATCGATGTCCGCGGTGCTTTCGCTGGCGCCGATCTCTGCCAGGCGCGGATCGGGGATGGGCGTCACATAGGGATCGTTGGGCGTGATGAAATTTGACAAGGTATGAACGCCCAGCCGCACCCCTCTCTTTTCCGCCCGTTCGACGCAACGTTTTAAACTGGACCAGCCGTGGGGGAACTGGTTGGCATGAAGCTGAAAATGGCCCCACGTGCTGAACGGCCCGTCATGGTAGAGGTAATGCAAGCCCGCCTCGAGGGTCAGATCGATCGCCCCATCCAGATTCGCCTCGCTAAAGCCAATAATCAGATATGATGCCGTCGCCTCGGGTGATACCTTGCCCCAGACACCGTCTATGATCGGATGCGGCAGCCCTTCCGCAACCTCGATTTTTCCAATGGTCTCGAGCGCTTCGGACGTCGGGCAACCAAAGAGGGCAATCCGGCTCCCGACCACGCCGCCATCGTTGTAAGCCGGGGCCAAAAAATGAGTAAAACCCCAGTTGGCAATGACCCGGTCTCGATGCCGGTCCCGGCAATAGGCCTGCAAAACGCTGCCGAACGACGTCGGCTTGGCGGTATCGCCTCGGAACAACTCCTGGTCCCGTTGTGCCGGAGCCACATCTGAGAAATCCGATCCGGCAAACGAGTTGTACGATGGCATGATGTCATCCTCGTTGCTCGGGTAGCCACCGAGGGTCTTGGGATTAAGAGACTGAATGCCTATCGCGAACTGGCGATTGCGCACCACGCCAACGGTTTCGCCCACAATGGCCCCAATCGTTGTTGGGTAAGGCCCCCAAATCACCAGGTCGACCTTGCCAGCCGGCTCGACCGACGTTAGTTCAAACACCAAGTGGGTGGGCTTTGCTTCGGATCGTAGCGTAACAGTCACGCCCGGCTTGTCATAACGCAGGGTCAAGTTGCCTTTGGCTTCGTTCCACTGCATGGCGTCGGGGATACTCAGCCCGTGGGAAGTGCGCACAGTCAGCAATGAAGCGGGTTGACCCACCGCGAGATAATTGGTTCCCGACTGACGGTCCACGAGCTTCACCAGCGATCCCTGATCGTTCAGTTCGAGAAAGAGATGGTCGGTGGCAAGGGTCAGTCGTGCTGCCTGAACTGCCAATGCGGCCAGACCGATGCTGATACCAATCAGTATATGAAGATAATGGCGCATCATACGAAGTGTAGCTTCAGGATAACAGCCCTTGAAAGATGCCGACACCCAGGGCCGATACGCGAGCATTTTGATATTTCATGGATGGACTTGTATGGCAAGGCCACCGGCGGTGCAAGCGTGAAAGGTGCGTGAGTGCGCGTGGCAGGCTTGGCAGAGCGAAGCGGCAACGGCGCTTTGGTTTAGAAATCCATCAATTGGTTTATTGCAGCCTGGTGAATCTCGGCTGGGCTACCGTCAAATACGGTCAGGTTGGAGCTGGCGCGAGCCAAATCGTAAATACGCCGCACTACTTCAGGCACTTGTTTTCCTTCTCCCGCGAGCCACAGCTTTCCCGGTGCGCCCAAGGCGAGCATACCAGGCAGATCGTCATACTTGGCACCGCCGGGCAGGAAGCTCACATCCCGCAAATCCAGGACACTGCCGAACCGGAAGCCGCCGGTGTCGACAACGGCAAGGTCCACCGCCCCGGGGGCTTGAGCTCGAGCCGCGGCCACCCATGGACCCGCCGCTCCCAGCCCGATCAGGTCGAGCGTCTTAAGGCCGGGTTCCTGATTCTTCGCGAAGGAAATTACTGTCAAGATATCGTCAACTTGTTGGGCGAACAGGGCGCGGTTGTAGCCAAAGGTATAGGCGGCCGATTCGCGTGGATTATTTACGCGCCGGGTCTGGGTGACGGATTTGCCATCCTTTAGGAACTCGCCTTGATAGAGAAGGTCAACGCCGATTACGGCGGCGCCGGCATCGATCAACCTTTGAATGCCCGGCTTCAGCTTAGGACAAGAGCTATCGACGTCGGAATAGAGTCCGGCTTTACCCGATTCATCGATCCAAATAACAATTTGACCTGTAGGTTGTTTCGGACGGAGCACAATCAACGGCAATTCCTCTCGATGCAATTTATTGCGGAGAAGCCCCACACAGGCGCGGTACCCGCCGCAATCGGTTTCCGCAGTTCGAGCATACTCGACTTCGCCCGCCTCAGCCAAGTTGCGTCCGATCAATACTTCTACCGCGCCGCCGACCAACTCGCGGTAGTGGTCCAGTGAATCGCGCGCCGCGGTCACCTGCCGGGCGGAGTCGTCGGCGATCCAGCGGAGGAGCCCGCGTTCGAACTCGGGTCCGCCCGACGGTTTTGGGTGTTGGTCATCCCAGACGGACATTTCGGGGATGGTAAGCCTCTGGTAATACTCTTCGACGATGGGTTCTTTGCAGCCGAGCTTGAGTTGCTTATTCAACCAACTATACATCGCGGCGCGGCTCACGTAATTATAATTGTGCCCGAAGTGAAGCAAGGCCTTGAGCATGACGTTGTCCGGGGCTCCGAGCATCTGGTAGTGCTGCTTCAACTCCGGAAAGCCCTTGGTGGGCATCTCCTTGGTCCAGTCGTCCGCGGCGGTCATCCCGAGCGGCTTGGGGGCGAACAGGGCCGCGAACTCAACGTTGCCGGTGTCCACCCGCAAGAGTGAGGCATTCTCGCAGGTGCACCCGCCTTGCATTGCGGTGGAGACCATCACCGCCGGGAATGCCACCGCCAATCGGGGATCAATGGCCGCCAGGATGAATGTCTGGGTCCCGCCACCGCTGGCGCCCGTTACCGCCAAACGATCCGGATCAATATCCGGCAGCCCGATTAGAAAGTCCAAGGCGCGAATCGAATCGTAGGTCTGAAGCCCCATGACACTCTCCAGATGGGCCTCGGCTTGAGGACTGAACAGGCCCCAGTTCTCGAGAGTGTTCATCTCGGTGTGTGCAAC
>JAMCZD010000008.1 GCA_023473405.1 Candidatus Omnitrophota bacterium | reverse complement strand
CTTGCTGAGCTGGAGCAGGCCCAGCAACACCTCGTCGTCCAGGGCCGTGGGCAGCCCGTAGGCATCAGAGCCGGTGATGATCAGTTGGCGGGTGATCATCTCCGCGCGCCGCTCGTCCCAGACGCAGTCCTCGGACTGGAGCGTCTTTTGGTCGGGCCGCAGCCGGTGGGCCAGGGCGCACAGCGGAAACTCCGCCAAATTCAGTTCGTCGCGTCCATCGGTGATTCTGGGGGGCATCGAATCTAATTCGATGGTTTGAGCCTCCTCCACGGTTCATCTCCTTGACTGAAAAAAACAACAACAACAGCGGGCCGGGTTGTTGTTAGTTTATAGTTTAATAACATAGTTTATAGTTACGGTCCCGGATCGCCAGTCCGGGCTCCGACTTACGCCGATTTTTCTGTCTCAAATCCCGGTAAAACCTGCTCCAAATCCCGGTAGGCCCTGTCTCAGTTCCCGGTATTTCATGTCTCAAATCCCGGTAGTCGGCTGTCTCAATTCCCGGTATAGCACGGCTGACTCAGGACTCGGTAGCCCTCATCTGCCCCCTCAACCTCGAACCTCCTATCGAGCGGAAAGGGATGTACTGGCTACGGCGGACCAGGATAAGGGGCGCGCTTAAAAGGCCGTAACCGGCTTCAGGATTATGATCGTGGCCTGGGACACCCCTCGCCTACCCTCCTTGCCATTGCTGGCCGCAGCGGTTCTTATGGCCCGTTTAACCGGCCCGTGAAAACCAACGCTGCCTCGGAAGTCAGCATGCCGGCCATGCTGCTCCGGAGCCGGCCAGCAAGCAAACAAGCAAGCTGGTAAGCTGGTAAGCCGGCAAGTTGACTGGCAAACAAACCTGCTTGCCTGAATGCAAACAAGCATGTTAGCAGACAAGTAATCCTTATTGCGGGGAGGGTATGATTATCGCGTTGGCCAACTCCAAAGGCGGGGTGGGTAAGTCGACACTCGCCGTTCACCTGGCCGTCTGGTGGCAGGAGCAAGGCGCCAAGGTGACCCTGGTCGATGCCGATGCGCAGGGTGCCTCCTCGATCTGGCTTCACGAAGCCTTGCCACAGGCAGCAATCTTTCGGCTCCAAAGCCCGGATGACATTCTGGATCGGATGCCCGGACTGCAACGGGATTTCAAGCAGGTGGTGGTCGATGGCCCGGCCGGGTTATCGGAAGTGACGCGGGCGATCCTGCTGGTAAGCGATCTGGCCCTGTTGCCCTGTGGTCCCTCGGTGCTCGACTTGCGCGCCGCCCACGAAGCCATCCGGGTCGTCCGCCAGGCCCAGGCGATCCGACATGGACCGCCCCAGGCGGCCCTGGTGCCCAACAAGCTCCAGGTCCAATACCGTTTGAGCCGCGAACTATTGGAAAGCGCCCGATCGTTGGAAGTGCCCTGCACGGATGGCTTGCGGTTGCGTCAGGCCTATGCCGATGCCGCCGGCCAGGGGACGGTTGTCTGGCGGTTGGGACCACGGGGTGAAGCCGCCGCCAGTGAAATCAAGGGGTTATTCCATGGATTATTCCGACCAGAACCGAAGGACGATGCAGGAAGCGTTGCGAACGGCTGACCTGAGCCGGGAAGCCCTCGACTTTTTGCAGGGTGACACCCCCAAGCCGATGCCGGTTTCAACCACCGTTCCTCCACCTGAAACAGACCGCGAAAGTCTGGCACCAACGCACATCAACACCCCAACGACGAATCCAGCCGGTCTGTTTTCTCATCCCATCAGCATGCTCACCGAAGCCTCCTCGGAATCCTTCTCCGTGATTCGGGCCATTGTGTCGGTCACCTTTCGGTTGCCGGCCAGCCTGACCGCCAGGCTCACCCGCGCCTCGGCCGAGCGCAAATTGCTGCACCAAAAACCCTTTAGCCAGCAGGACATCGTCGCCGAGGCCCTTGCCTTGTGGCTCAAACAACATGGGTATTGAACTCCGTAACTTCTGTGCCCGGTGCCCGCGCGGGTAAGTCCTGGTGCAGTTCCCCATTCCAGTCAATGGCGGTGGGGAACATATTCGGATCATATTACACTAAATCTGGCTCAAACGAATAAATCCGCACACGCTGACACGCTCGCATGATTGATCGGGCGCGACCCGGACCAGTTAAAGCGACACAAAGGTCTAATGATGCGCAATCGGGTTGGTGGGGGAATGTGAATAATCAAGGAGCAGGGGGATGTGAAACCAGACGAATTTGAACTAACGGTCCCTAGCAAAAACAGAGAGAGCCGGAACATATTAGAACGATGTCAAAACCACCGCATGAGAACCAAGTTTTGTATGGACTATCTTATTCATAGTTCATAGCGATCCGGTTTTGGCGGTATCCAGGATTTTTGGCCTTTGCAATGGGGAATGGCTGCGTGGGCACCAGGGCTCAAGCTTTATAAGATCGGCTGGGATGTGTTGGCGGTTGATTTGAGGCTTTGGTCCTGGTGGTATCCTCTTTTGCCTTGACTTGAGAAGATTGCGGACGGCAGGATGCTCCTCAAACACGGCCTGTTGAATAGATATCCCAGTGACCGCCTTGCTTTCATTGCGGTGCCGTTCGGTTCTCTTGTGGGCCATCCGCTTCAAGCGAAACGGAAGGAAAGGAGGATTCTGGCTTGGGAAGATCATCAATCGTCCTCATTACTTTCGTCTCCCAGGCCCGTCCCCAGAACGAAGAAACCAAACGCAGATCGAATCTGAAAGAAAAATCCATATGCCAAGGATCAAGCGGTTCTTGCCCCATTCATTTGGCGTCCTGCTCGGGACGCTGATCACCCTTGCTATTGGAGCGCCACCGCACTCGTGGGCGGATACCTACGCCGGTTACGACCAGGTTTATCCCTCGGGACGCTATCCCAGCACCAACGCATGCGAACGTCCTTACCGGGTCCTCTACACCAGCAACCGCGACGGGGCGAAGGACTTCTTCTGCCTTTCCTTCCCTTACAACTTTGACCGGCGCAAAACCTACCCGGTCTGGTTCAAGTTCAAGCCCTGGTATGGGTCCGGAACCACAATCAGCCATCCCAACTTCGCCTACAACCTGTGTGATTCAAACCAGGTGATCTATATCGGCTGCAATGAACGGGGTATCGGCGATGCCTCGTTCGGTGATAACACCAACCTTCCTCCCGCCCTCGCCTCGGCCATTCCGGCGGATATGCTCGAATTGCTGAGCCAGCTTTGCTACCTGTTTAACATCAATTACGTGGCCAGCTTCGGCGCCAGCATGGGCGGTTACAGCGCCTTGCGGTTCATGGTTTATCTTCCCAGCGATTACGTCGGGGTCACGACCCCATCCTGCCCCGCCTTGTGGTTTCGCGAATACGTCCAGGACGGCTCCGACCTCATCCTTGATGCGGTGCGGAACGGCCATTTCAACGACAAGTTCGTGATGATCATGCACGGCACCGCTGACGATACCGTGCCGATCGAGGTTTCGCGACGGCTCACGGCAGCGGCGCCGCAAACCAATTGGTGGCAGCTTGTTGAGGCACAAGGAAGGGTGCACGAGGAATTCTTCTGCATCCTTCACACCAACCTGGCTTTCCCCGACGAAGAGGAGTGGGGCAAGTCCGATGTGGTGCCGAATATCTGGCAACAGATCAAGGGATGGGAGGCCGCTCATCCCCCATACGTTAATCGCCGGTTGCCGCCTCTGCCCGGGTGGACAAGACCAACCAATTGGTATCTGCCCAAAGCGGTGGTCCTGCCCGGTGAATGTGTGGCCGACGCCGGCGTTGACCAAACGGTCATGGACGCCGCGACCAACGGCTGGGCGTGGGTCACCCTCAATGGTTCATTTTCGACCGGCCCCACTGAACCCCCGGGCACAATCACCAACTACCTCTGGACGCTTCAGGGCCAACCGCTTGCCAACGGCGCGGTTGCCACGGCGAAAGTGCCCGTTGGCACCAACCTGGTGACCTTGACGGTGCAGGATGACCTTGGCGGGTCAGACAGTGACACGGTCACTATCAAGGTCATTCCCATCAGCTTCCCGAAAATTCAACGGTCCATACCACCCTTGACCGACATCCTGGCGGCCTCGACTTTTCTAACCCATGGGGATATCCCGGAAGACGATTTTTCACCGCCAACCAATGCGTTGTACGTGGCCCTTGGCGAGCAAGGCGGCAGTGACTCGAACCCGGGAACCTTGCTCCAGCCATTCGAGCATTTGGAAACGGCCATCGACTACGCCAATGCGCATGCCGAAACCCCTTTCACCATTTACCTGCGCGGCGGCGTTCATGATTACAAAGACCTGTTGCTTGATTCCCAAATACGGCGCGGCAACCTCTACATCACCGCCTACCCTAACGAGGTGGCCACGATTCGGCCTCCCTCCTGGCCCGGCTACCCAACCGACTGGTTTACCGAATATGCCTTCTTTGTGGTTGGCCCCTACTCGAACATCACCTTTGACAACCTGCTATTCGAAGGCTGGGAAGTCATCTTCCACCTCGGCGCTCCCTGGGCTTCGAACCAAGACGCCCCGCTTCGTAATGTGACCCTCAAGAACATCGTGGCACGCGATTTCAGGCACCGCGACGGCGATACCAATTCGTTCCGGTCTTTTCTGGACACCGAACCGCTCGACAACGATGTCTACGGGGAAGGTAAAGTCATCTTTGATGAGCCTCAAATGGCTCACTACCAAATCGAAAACCTGATCGTTTCCAATGTTTGGGTCCTGGACGTGGACCTGGGCATCAATATCGGCGATGAAAACGATGCCAATGTCAAAGGCCTGCGCATTAGCCGGTTCGATCTGCACAACCTGCCCCGCGATTTCACCGACAGCAATGGAACCGATGGCGTCGGCATCGTAAACAGTTACAAAATCCTTATCGACAACTGCACCCTGGAGAACATCGAGAACGATGGGATCGACACCAAGTGCTATGACGTTTCCGTGGTCAATTGCCTGGTCAAAGCCAGCGTCCGGAACGCCGTGAAACTCTGGCGCAACGGCGAGTTGATCAATTCTATCATCTACGGCTCGACCTGGATCGATGACGGGGCGTTGGTCGTCCAGGCCGGCGGTCCATTCCGGATCGTGCATTCGGCGATCATTTCCAAGACTAACGGCTACACGGCTACGCTCAATTGCACGAACCGGGATACCCAAGTCAGCGGTTGCACCAACGCCCCCGGCGTCATCCAGTATCAGTTGGTCAATTCCATCTTTTCCGACTTGGCCAACCCGTTTTACCTCGAAACCACCCATTTTTTCTCGCGCGCCTGCCTTTATGACATGCCAGAGGCATACGCCCTTTTCACCGGCGGCCTTCCCGATGTCGCCAACGTAGATGAGTTAAACCTCCTGGACGGATCGTTTGGCAATCTGTCAAGTCCTCCCGGCCTCGCCAATCCGGGCGGAGACGATTTTACCCCTTCTGAAGGTTCGCCTTGCATCGATGCGGGCATTACCACGGGCGTGCTTCTGCCGGTCTTTGATTTCTATGGTCGCCCACGGGTCAGCGGACTGGCGCCGGACATTGGGCCGGTGGAATTCAATGCTTCGATCTCGCCCCGGCTTGCGAGCAACCAGGAGGGCAACAATATTACCATCTCTTGGCCACTGAGTGCCAACGGGTTTGTTCTTGAGCAAACACCCGCGCTCCACGGCTCAATCGGTTCGTGGACCATGATCCCGGCCAGCCAATATCAGAGTAACACCGCGGTTTATTACCTCTCGATTACGCTTCCCAAGGAGGTTCAGTTCTTTCGTCTGCGCCAACAGTGAATCAATTCAAATTGGGTTCCCCGCAATTGCTTCATCTCCAGACCCGACTAGTGTGGTGTGCCGGAAATTACATGTCTCCCTTTCCTCTGAATTCAATGACCAATGACCGAGCGCACCAATTCTCAATGATCAATGGCTCCCTTCCTCATGGATCATTCCATGCCTAATCGGAGAACCGGTCTGAGGCTCTGCCTCGCTAAGGCTTATGCAGACGGAAGAATTTGCTGCCATAAGACGATACAGGCTCGACGTAGAACAAGCTGTCATCGTTGGTCTGGTAGAGGGATGGTGGAACAGGAGTCCAGAAAAGGTCGCCTTCAACAAGGGCCGGAATCGATTCCACACGCCAGTCCGCCGCCGACGCTGGCCAGAAGATCGTGATTGTTTGATTCGTCCTCCCTGTCCCGATAACCGCCGAGATGATCGGGGGAGTTGACACCGGCGGCGTTATTGGGACGACTTCGGAATCAGGCTCCAAATACTCGGTGTGGCTCCACTTGGGACGGCGAAGCAACACCGCCTTATAACGCGGTTGATTGAGTTTCTGGACCATCGGCACCCCGAGATTCCGAACGGGATACATCCTCCGTGGCAAGGCGGTGCCGCGAGGTATACTCAGCCCGAACGTTTCAGTGTCATCAGCGTCGATCGCCGTATCGTGAACCTGACCGAGGAGGGACTGGACTTCGACGTAGCGCACCTCGTTGGTCTCCGCCCGTGAGAGGACCACAAGGCCGAGCAGGACCGCGCCTCCCAGGAGCAACCACCGGGATGACTTCAGAACGTCTTTCGGGCAAAAGCGCATACCCGTTCCTTGCTCCTATTTGGTAGCGCGGTGGTCCGCGTGAGTTGACCCTGCGGCCCCGGATCGGCCCCACTCCGGTGCGGCATCGGGATGCCCATGAAGTTTGCAAGGGAGTTCCTCATACGTTATCGATCCGTGGACGTTGCGTTCGCGGGCTTGACCGAACGGCGTCCAACTGCCTGCGCCGCACCGTTGTTCGTAGACGACATAGCACCCTCGCTGGCGGCTCTGACGGCGGGCCATGTATCCATTTCAACGATATTATCCGGACGCCAGTTCCATTCGATGGTTCGGTAGACCATGCGAACCTCCTCCATGTGCCGGTAGGATTCGTTTTCCGGTAGAAATGAAGTCGGCATCATCGTCTTGATCCCGACGATTCGAACCTCTTTCATGGTAATCGTGTAGTACTTCGCCTCCTGACGACTCGCGGGATCGATCCGGTAGAAATCGAGGACTGCCTCCTTCAATATTTGCCCGGTTGCAAGCGCTTTGTGAAGGCCCGGGCTCGCCTTGTCTATCTCCTTGAGAACCGTCAGGGGCCGATGTTGGCGGACTCCACTGGCCTCCCCGGTCGCCGGATCATACGGCTGGACAAGTTCATGATCGACGGCGAAAACGTCGCTGGTCCCCTCGCGCCCCTCTTTTGTGCTGCTGCCTGGGTACTCGTCGATCTTCAGATTACACGGGACCGGGGCAATTGTGACTATTCCTACTGCCAAAAGCAGGAAACATTTGAATAACCAACCAATGCGGGAGATGCAATTCATGGGATGACCTTTCCCCTTTCAGGCACTTCATTGTTCGAGGCCCGTTCATGTGTAATCAGTATCAGTTGTCAATTCTGACTGGCAAGCATAAAGATATGTGTTTAAGTCCAGTTCCAAAAGCGAGCGAAGGTTCATAGGCTCTCGGCCAAGGACATAGGTCAATGGAACAGAGGCGACTTCGATTAAAATGCTGTCGCGCATGGCCAATTCACTCTATCAGCCAGCCTAAAAACCTGTTATAAAACCGACCCCAGGGGGTTTTGGCTCCCAACAACGTCACGGGAATGCCAACGCGTTCTTTGACGTCATTGCGATGGGCACTGGCACCCGCCAAACCGGTCTTACCACCCGGCTAAGGGGGCGGCTCTCACCAACCGTCATGCCCGTGTCCCGTAGAGCGTGGTGCCGCGAGAGTGGCTCGCCACGTTCGAGAGAGG
This sequence comes from Candidatus Omnitrophota bacterium, assembly GCA_023473405.1. Taxonomy (GTDB): domain Bacteria; phylum Verrucomicrobiota; class Verrucomicrobiia; order Limisphaerales; family UBA1319; genus JAMCZD01. Next base: position 173 of record JAMCZD010000008.1, on the reverse strand, counting down.
CTTCTGGAAGTAATCCTTGGCCACCAACCAAGAGTAATCTCCAGTTTCTATCTCATCGAGACCCAACACAGGCCCGGGAATCCGGGCGAACGGGAAACGCTCCGCCGTGCAACTCGGCGGAGTCGTCCGGCTTAAAGCGGGTGAGCGGTGTGCAAGGAGCACCGCAAATCCCC
>JAMCZD010000037.1 GCA_023473405.1 Candidatus Omnitrophota bacterium | reverse complement strand
TTATCCGTTGAGCTCAACAATTGCCAGGCATTAATCCCCAAGGAGTAACAAATTGAATTTTGGGTCGACAAGATTTCAAAGGCGCTGGGGAACAGCGCGGGTTGGTTCATGGGAGAGGGGTGGCTCATGTTGAACGTGCCCTGCACGGAGGCGATGATGATCCCGCGGTCCGCCGCGGCGCGCCGAATCCGGCCGGGCAGCTCGGGCGGTATATTGTCGGGCATGGCGGGCAGACCGGCGCAGTCCATGCTCACCTGCGCACAGTGGAGTCCGCAGGCCTTTGCAGCATCCAATCGCCCCTCGAGTGTTCCCTGTCCGAACGTCCCCAGGAGGGCGCCTATTCGCAGGAGCGGAGCCGGTTTTGAACCGGAGCCGCCGATCGCCGAGTTTTGGGGATGGGCAGCCAAGACCACGGGTTCGGCTGCCGGCTGCATGCCTCGGCCACAAGTCGCTCCCACCGCGAGGATGCCCGTTGCGCGCAGGAAACGGCGGCGGTTCAAGCGGGAATGGTTTAAAAGAATTTGGCGGTTCATAATGGACATAATGGTAACCAAAAGAAGCTTATGGAAATGGGCTTCAGACGCAAGATAAAGGAGAGGACTTTTCGACCACGGATTTCGCGGATGGCTCGGATGAGGCAGGGGATTATCCGTGTCGTCGGCGCAATCCGCAGTTTTTGGCGGTGTTACTCGAAAGACCACGGGAAACACGGTCTGTGGAGTATGTTTACTTCTTCAATGCCGCAAACAGAATGAAGATGGGACGACGACACTCGTCCTGCCATTCCGGGTGCTGGACGAGCATCTCGGCGGGCGGACCCGGTTCCAAAAGCCTGGTGATGCAAAAGCCGGAATCGATCAGCGCATTGGCATACGTCGCGGTGGTGCGGTGGTATTTCACGACATCATTCCCCATCCATAGCGTGCGACGCAACCCTTCCTTTGAGGTCTTCCATGGCGCCCCGGCGGAAATGAGAAGATTGACTCGCCACGGCCTCCCGGCAAGAATCCGTGATACGTTACTGATGTTGCCAATAGGTCCCTTTTGCGACCGGTGTTACCTGGAATAACGGAGCCTTACCCTGGCAGCACGAGACATTGCTATGCCCGGCACAACGGAAAGGCCAACATGGCGTTTTGCGACGCCCACGTGGAGTCCGTCCGACTTAATCGGCTTTTCTTAGACGACAGCGATGCTGCCTTAAGCCTTTGGAATCGCGATAATACACCGCACCGCGAACGGCTGAATCCATAAATTCGCGATGACGACGCTTCCCTTCATGGGACGTCAATCATCCTTCACCATTGCAGAGGAGGGTGTCTTGCGACATTTGTGTAAATACTCGGGACCGACGCCATTGATAACCCCGCAATCAACCTGGCCAATGGGGGCGGGGACGGGCCGTCCCCACCCCAATGCAAAGCCATCGGAGGAGTCGGAGTCCCAAGTATTGACACAAAGCCGCTGTTGGCTGGCAGGAAACGGCCATGACCTTGAATTGGATAGCCGACGGTTTAACGAGGAAACCGTGGACGCGCCTCGACAACCGGCTATCCCAACTGAAACAATGAATTTGTGTCAATACTCGGGACCCCTATTATGCTGAAAGCTCGTCCCAGTCATGCGCTAAAAATGACGTGGACGATAAGGATGTTCGATGATTGTGACATGGCGATCGGGTGCGGGAACCTACGATACAGCAGACGTAGCGCGGGTTTCCTAACCTGCTGTGTCGCCGATTTCCAATCGGCAGACGGTGCGCCGGCCCAACGCGAAGCAGGCAAGAAATCCGTGACCCTTGCCAGGATGGAACGGGCCGTTGGCGCTGCGAACGCCCTCACGCCTCCAGAATCTCCGCCACATTGCAGGCGAATCAAAGTGGTCACCCATAGGTTGGGCCTTAGAGTTACAAGAGTCTGCGCGAACTGCTCAACCTATGGTTTGACCCCTTTCCACGGTCCGGGGCTAACTTGATGAGGGCATTGGACAAATCCAGACAAGCGTCCCATTTCCGGCCAGCGGCATAAATCTCCCAGCGCGTTTCCAGAACATCCGGATGAACCCGCACGCCGGGACTGATTTTCTCCGACTCGTTGTCGGCTTGCCTATTCGAGGTCAAGTGGGACGGCATCCGTTGTCTGGCCTTCATCGAGGACGCGCGGAGGTTTTACCGGTGGCGATGGCTTGGACATGATTTGCGCCAAGCGGTTTGCTTTATCGATTATCGTCCTCCAGTTTTTCAAGCTTGAGTATTAGGCCGTCCAGCGTCGGTCTCAATATTTGATAAATGGGATTTGATTCAAAGCCAGATTTCGGAGTTCCATCATTATCTTCAAACCATTGAAGCTCATCTTCAAGCTGCTTGATAAATGGCGTTATCTCGTCAATAGTCTGAAATTCCCTCTGTCCCAATTCGGAGGTAAACTGCCCCAGTTGGTATAATAGGTTTTCTTGAGAGGAGGCAAGTTTCCCGTGGTATTCACTCAGCTCCGGTTGCTGTTGAGCCACCATTATCTCATCAATCCGCCCAAGTTCCGAAACCACCCTTTCGAGGCAGCGCATTATCTGCGCAATATCTCTGAAAGCGGAAAGCGAAAACTGGCTTAACTCTTCGGCTGCCACAGCACGCACTTCCAGGCATGGGGTGTCCTTGGCGCAATATTCCAACGCCGCGACCATGAAATCAACGTTTTCGGTCGTCCCTATTCTCCGCCAGGCCTTTACGTTGCGCAGGGCGGCTTCGGGATCGTCGGTGGCGTCGAGTACCGCTGCAGACCGGCCGGCCGTTATCACACCACCGGAATATATATCATCGAAGGGATCAGCATGCCTGCCGGCAAGCTCTGTTTTCTGAGCCCTGGTTTTAGTAAAAGACGTTTTCTTTTTAAGCCAAAACATACCATAACCAACTGTTTAATGTTGTGGCGGCGCTCAATGCCCCGGACCACCTGTATGCCCTGGCGAAAGGGGGCAAGAACCTGCCAGCCGTAATGAGGATGATGCCGATTACCACCAATAACTCGATCAGCGTGAAGCCCTTATGGGGAATTAACGAAAACCGGCTCGCTCTATTCATGGTTTTGGCCTGTTGCTTGATTGAACCTGTATTTCGGTAGCCGAGAATCGGCCACGCTTCAACTGTGCGTTTGCATGCACAGTCAGCGGCCTGATCGAGCGGGACCAAACCTCCGAGGACCGCCAGCTGTGCAATGTGAACCTGGATGACCTCTTCAAAAAGATTGGGAAGGCCTGCCCGGATTTGCCCTCGGATTTTTTGAGCACCGCCCGATCGGCGCCGTCGGCTATAGCGCTCTTAGTTACAAGAGTCGTACGCGAACCGCTCAACCTATGGGTGACCCCTCTCCCATGAACCAACCCGCGCTGTTCCCCAGCGCCTTTGAAATCTTGTCGACCCAAAATTCAATTTGTTACTCCTTGGGGATTAATGCCTGGCAATTGTTGAGCTCAACGGATAAGAATCATCAGGTGCGCCCAATGCCCAAGATGCCAAAACAGATCAGCGTCGAAAAACTCAAGGATGTCCGCGTCTTGTATGACAAGGACATTTATGAGTTAGCCCAACTGCTTTTAAAAGTAGACGACGCCAAAGGTAAAGCGACCAACGCCATCGTCAGGCACGCCGTGAACCGATTGGCTTCGGCCCACAGCAACCTGGCCGACCTCAGCTGCTACCAGATCATTCCGATTTTTGAAAGGCACGGCCTGCCTTTGGGGGCGACCGTGGAACCCGAGCACGACATCGCCTCAGAAAACAAGGACACGAAATATGGCTGAATACGGTGAATGGAATCGGAAAGGGGCAACCCTTAGTGATGTAACGGCACAAAAAGAATATGGGGTGAAGCGGGATTTCATTATAAAAGGCATCCGAGCGGGAAAGCTGGAATACCGCCAGGGAGCGATATGGGGCAATCCCTATTTGCGAGTGTTACGGCGTCAGTTGGAGAAATACATCGCCGAAGAGCTTGGCCCAAGCCGTTTGGCAAGGACGAAAAAACAGACGGAGTTGCGAAAAATCAATAAGGAAATTGCGGGACTCAAAAAGAAACTGGCCGAAGTCAAGGCGCGAAAGGCTGAGATCGAAAAATCCATGGGAAAATAATTGGCGCCGTCCGCCTGATTTCCGCGAGAACACTTGAAGTGACTTGATGCGCGTCCCCTGGCGTGCCCAGGGGAAGTGAAGGGTTTCGAGGGCTGGAAATGGCTGCTGAAAACGAACTCCTGGCAAAGGCCGGCGTGCCGGGGGGTGTTTTGGTCGCTCCCGTGATCCCCGGTCTCAATGATCACGAGATTCCCTCGGTTCTGGCGGCGGCCAAAGCCGCGGGGGCGAGTTGGGCCGGTATCGAGATTGTGCGCCTTCCCTTAAACGTGGCGACCATCTTCAAAGAATGGTTGGAAAATCACGTCCCGGAGAAGAAAGACAAGATTCTGGGGCGCATCCGTTCCATGCGGGGAGGCAGGCCATTGATCGTGTCGGGGATGCTCACCGAGTTGCCCGAACCCGTGTAATGGGTGATGGTAATCGCCCCGTTTCGGGTGCTGTAATTGAACTGGGCGGGCGTCGCAAGCGCGGCCAGCAATAGAAGAATAGACGGTAATTCCACAGAGCAGATCACGGCTTTCCGATTAGTTGCTTTCCTAAAGAAGTTTTTTGATTTCATAGTTTAGACCCCACGTAGAAAAATCTTAATTATGGGTGTAGCGGCTGCGCTGCTTGTGCAAGATGCGGTAAATGGGGTCCTGGGTGGGGTATTTGGGCTGGCGGATGGCGAAGGTCGGCCCCTGTTCCATGCCGCGGAGGATGAAATAGCGAAAAACTCATCTTTGGTGCCTGCTGGTGTATTCTTGTGTCTCCCGGTTCCACCGTGCCATCGGTGAAATCCGTGGTTTGGATTCTTAAGTCCAGTAAACTGGTTCAGCTAATAATCGACGGTCCGCCCCCCCCCGCGGCAAGATCCGTTTTCTTTATACCTTAGGAAATCAGGAAGGCAGAAAATGCAATTTACCTTTCCTTGTTTCCTGTTTTCCTAAGCGATATTTGAGGCTGAATCAGGGGGCGTGCCGTGGCGGCATTTTTACCATCCTTATCCGCCTTCCCACTATTTGAATCGCAGTCTGTCTTCGTAATTTAGTTGCCAAACATGGTACAATTAGGCCACTATCCACGTATGCGTTCAAGTGCAATTTCCGCGATTATCGCTTCAGCCTTTGGGCTGCTTTGCAACGCCTCAGCCCAGTTGGCAACCAGCCCCGATTCAACCACCCAGCCAATTACTCTGAATACCGATCCGGCCCTGGTCGCGTGGTGGAAGTTGGACGAAGTCACCGGCCAGGCTGCCGCCGATTCGTCCAAGCATGCCCATCATGGCCGGCTCATGGGAGGCTTGTCATTCGACAAGGGCTCGGCCCCGGGGCGAATCGGGGGATCATTGAAATTTGAAGGAGAGAATGGCGCCATTGTGATTCCCAATTACCAGGGCGTAGTCGGAAGGCAGGCGCGAACGGTGGCCGCCTGGATCAAGCTGACGGTCCCCCGGGGTGAGATCATATCGTGGGGCACCGACGATTTTGGCAAGATGTGGACCTTCGGCTTCATCCGGGAACACGTTGGGGTTACGCCTAAAGGCGGGTATCTATACATGAAAGCGATGTTGAATGATAATGCCTGGCACCACGTCGCCGCCGTGCTGCAAGAGGCAGACCAACCCAACCTCTATAACCACGCAAAAATATTCAAGGACGGCGAGTTGGCGGAAATCGATGACATCGGTCTGCTGGACCTCTGGCCGATTGATACCGGCAGCGCTTTGGAGGTCCGGATCGGTCGGGGATTCAAAGGTCAAATCGACGATGTGCGCGTTTACAACCGAGCGTTGACTGAAGACGAGGTGAACTCGTTGTTCAGGCTGGAAACGGATCGTCCGCTGGCTCAAGACAATGGCAAGTAATCGTCAATACACATGGACCATGAAAACAACACAAATAACCAGACGCAAGTTCGTGAGGGATAGCGCGGTGGCGACCGCCGCGGTGGCGGCAGGTCTCAATGGCCAGTTCGGTCCCGGGCATTTGAACGCCGAAGTCAGCCCGACCGACTCCGCCAAAATCCTGAACTACAATTCGAACATGGAATACCGCCGTCTCGGCAAGACCGGTCTCATGGTCTCGGTGATTGGTCTGGGCGGCCATTCCTCCAGCGATGACCAGCAGCGAAAAGAAGTCGTCAACCGCTGCCTCGACTTCGGCATCAACTACATAGACAGCACCGGCAGCGGGGAACTGCACCGGGACATCAAAGCGCTCGGTCAGCGGCGCAACCAGGTATACCTGGCCTTGTCCGAAACCGGTCGCGAGCCGCGCAATCCTGGTTACCGGACCGCCAAGAAGTTGCTAGGGACATTGGACGATGCCTTGAAGGGGGCGAACCTCGAATATACGGATTTGTGGCGCATTACGGTTTACGAGCCCGGTGGGCGGCATACGTTCGACACGTCCTGCGAGGTGGTGGAGGCGCTTGAAACGGCCAAGAAACAGGGCAAGGCGCGATTCGTCGGCATTTCCTCCCATGACCGCCGATGGTTCAAGTTCATGATTGAATATTTCCCCCAGCTCGAAGTCATCCTCTTTCCCTTCACGACGATGACCAAGGCAGCACCCAAAGACAGCTTGTTCGAGGCGCTGAAGAAGTGTGACGTTGGAGCATTCGGCATCAAGCCATTCGCGGGCGGGTCGCTATTTTCCGGCAACCAGGAAGAAGACCTCAAGCGGGCGCGATTGGCCATCCGTTACATCCTCCACACCAACACCGTGATACCGATCCCGGGCCTGAATAACGCAGCCGAAGCCGATAATGCGGCCAAGGCCGTCACCGAGCGCCGCCAACTCGACTTGAAAGAAAAGGCGGAGTTGGAACAGGCCAACGAAGTTGCTTTGGCGCAATTGCCTGTCCACTACCAGTGGCTAAAGGAATGGCAGTGCGTCTGAGATCGTGTTCGGCGTGGCTCGCGGCCGGCCTTCTGGTTGCAGGGGTCGGCTGCGCCCGGATCAAGCCGGCGCAGACAGCGGGGCTTGGTTCAAGCCAAGCAACACCGCAAAATACCGGCGAGGAGAGCAAATCGGCACCGAATGCGGTTTCCCGGCAATCAACCGGGGAGCAACCTTTGCTATTGGCGGACGAGGTGCCGGAGACTCAGCCGGCAGAGGATTCAGGGGCCGATAACAGTCGTTGCCATGTTTGTCACGCCAACTATATCCAGGAGGTTCTGGCAGTTACGCATGCCCGCGCCAATATTGGCTGCGTAAATTGTCACGGCCAATCCGATAACCACATCGCCGACGAATCCTGGACTTCGGGCGGAAACGGCACGCCGCCTGACAAAATTTATACTTTGCCCATGGTTAATCCACTCTGTTTGAGCTGCCACGCCAGAGAAAAGATTGATACCGCGCCGCACCAAGCCCTCTTTTCCGGAACAACCGAGAAAAAATATTGCACCGACTGCCACGGCAGCCACCGACTTGCCCGCCGCAAATGCAAGTGGAAATGAAAAAGCCAACTCATCCCCGGAATCGTCTTTGGGGTCGCATCTCCACATTCCACATAAGCCCGGCTGCCATGGGGCCCATGGCATGACAGGTGGCGATGGCGTGGACTGGCGGCCTCGAACGGTCCAAACCTCGGTCAAAGTATTTGTGCATTTTAGTCTATTGTTTTCTTGTCGTGCCTGCACCATTGGGCTCTACAATGCGTTCGATGCGTGCCTTTTATATTCTAATCGTTGCCGTGGCCACGACGGCGTCCGTGACGCTCGGCGCCAGTCCGGAGAAGATCGTGGGAGCCTTTGCTTCGATCGATCCGGCTCGGGTCAAGGTTGGCGGCGAGATCGGCCGTCGCATCGACCTGACGATCCAGAAGAACCTTCTGGCCATCGAAGTCGACAACCAATTCCTGGCCCCTTTCCGTA
>JAMCZD010000111.1 GCA_023473405.1 Candidatus Omnitrophota bacterium | reverse complement strand
GGTCCAAAATCCGATCCCAGACCAGGTTATACTTCTGGCTCCAGGTGCCGGGTTTGTCGAAGGCCAGGCGGTAATGATCGCCGTCGTCGGCTTCCTGGACCCAGCGTCGGGCGAAGTCCTGGGCGATTTGTTCGACGCCGTAAGCCAGCAACCACGCGGCGAGGCCGGCGCCAACGATTGCCGGAGCTCTTTGTAAGAATCGTTTCTTCATGGGATTATAATATCACAAGTTCAGGTAATTCCTAATGGGCCATCGGACGGGGCCCGCCCCGGTCGAGTTTCTTGAAGATAAACACCGCGGGAACACAGAGCATGCTTAGCAAGGCGATCCACCGGAAGTTGTCCACGAAAGCCCATACACCGGCCTGGCCCAGGAGTAACTGGTAGGTGAGCCCGACTGCCTTTTGGGCGGCTTCGAAAGAGCCGATTAACGGGGTTAGTGCCTGTTGGAGTTGCTGAATGCGCAGGTTCCAAGCGGGATCGTAAGGGGAAAGATGTCCCACCATCATGGCCTGGTGCACCTGGGTATCCCGCGTCAGTATGGTAGTGACGATAGATATGCCCATGCTACCTCCGATATTGCGCATCAGGTTGAAAAGGCCGCTGGCGTTGCCCATCTGTTCGTTGCGCAGCGTCCCCATCGTCAGGGTGGTCAGCGGCACGAAGATGAGGCTGACGGCTATCCCGTTCAATACATTGGGCCAGATAACGCTCCCGATCCCGATGCCCAGGTTGATCCCGCCAAACATCAGTGACGAGTAGGCCAGGAGCACAAAACCGCACCCCACGAGAAACCGGTTGTCCACCCAGCGGGTAATGCGTCCGATAACGACCATGGCCGCCATCGAGCCCAGGCCGCGCGGGCTCAGGGCATAGCCGCTTTCAAGGGCAGTGTAGCCCATCAGGGATTGCAGAAAAAGCGGGAGAAGTGTGATTGTGCTGTAAAGCACGCCTCCCACGATTCCGATCAGCGCTATCCCAAAGGCAAAGTTCCGGTTGGCCAGAATGCGCAGGTCGACCAGGGGTTTTTCAAGGCGGAGTTCCCAGACGATGAAAGCGATCACGGCAACGATTGAAACAACCACAAACCACCGAATCCACAAAGCGGCAAACCAATCATCTTCCTGTCCTTTATCGAGGACAATTTGCAGCGTAGCCAGCCAGATGGTCATCAGACCGAACCCGATGTAATCGATCCGCGAACGGGCGGCGGCCTTGGCCATCTTGATATAAGGCGGGTCTTCGAGAAAATAATTGACCGCCCAGATGGCCAGCAAACGCGTCCGAAGAAATAGCCGAACCAACTGCTGGCGGGCAGGACGATGGCGTTGGCAACCAGGTAGCTGGTCAGGACCCAGGTGGACTCGTCGGTGGTGGCGGAGAGGTTGCCGGCGATGTGCGGCAGCGAGACGTTGGCGACCGAGGTATCCAGCACCTCCATGAACGTCGCCAGCATCACCGAAATGGCAATCAACCATGGATTGTGCCGGGGCCGCCATTGCCCGCCGGTTTCGAGGCTGCCCTTGATTTCTTTCATTGGCTGGCCTGAAAACGGATTTACTCCCCAGACCGTGGGGAGTGATCAGGACGAGCAATGGTTCGTCCCGCTCTATTTTCCATTGCCGGGGGCACCTTCACGCTCCCTTTTTCCGACCGATATTCGCCACAAAATAGAGCGAGAGAAAGAGAAGGGCTAGAAATGCACCCCCAACAATCACCTGAACAAGCAGCGGCAAATGGTATTCGCGAACCTTGACTTCCGGCTGAACCGACATTCCCGGTCCGACGCGGTGATCGGAGGCGGGCAATTCGTCGAAGAGGATTTTCACCGGCACGCGTTGGACGACCTTGACGTAGTTGCCAACGGCGTTTTCCGGGGGCAGCAGGCTGAAACGCGCCCCGGTGCCGGCCTGTATGCTGTCCACATGGCCCGGGTACTGCCGGTTGGGAAAGGCATCGATGCTGATCTTCACCGGCTGGCCGGGCTGCAGGTATTCGAGCTGGGTTTCCTTGAAATTAGCCACGACCCAGACGTATCGCGGCACGATGGCGAGCAGGTTTTGTCCCACCTGGACGTAGGTTCCATCCTGCACCGTCTTGTGGGTGATAAACCCATCGGCAGGCGCCAGCACCTGGGTGTAGGATAGTTCCAGATCGGCCTGGTTGACCTCGGCTTGTGCCTGTTGCACCTCCGCATCGGCCTCGTCCACCATTCCCTGGGAATAAGCCGTTTGTTCCTTGGCCGCCGCCGCTTGGGAATCGAGGGCATCGGCTCGGAGTTGCGCCGCTTTGAGGTTGGCGGCAGTCGTATGGGCAGCGGACTGCGAGTGGTCGAATTCCTGGGACGAAATCGCGCCCGTCTTCTCCAGCTCACGCATGCGCGTCAGGTCGGTCTCGGCCCGATCGGCCTCCGACTTGACAGCCAGGGCTTGGGCGCGTGCCTCACCGGCGTTGGACTCGGCGGATGAGAGCTGCGCGCGTGCGATAGTCAGGTTGATGAGGGCGACCTTGTGGACCGCCTTCTTCACTGCCAGGGCGGCCTTGGCGCGGGTAAGCCGCACCTCGTAATCGCGTGGATCGATCCGCACCAGGGTATCGCCTTGCTTTACCAGTTGGTTGTCATGAACCATTACCTCGAGGACCTGCCCCGAAATCTTGGGGCTGATTGCCATGATGTGCGCGTCGATAAAAGCGTCGTCGGTGGATTCATGCGACATCAAATAAGTAAAATAGCGCACCCCGAGCACCAGTGCGGCCATCAGGATTACGATCCAGCCGATCGTGAACCAAATGCGTTTATGCATGTCTGAAGCAGGAATTAACCGCGGCGACAGCGCATGATCAAGCCCTTGTCCCAAGGCCCTTTTGAGTTGTTCGGTCCGTAAATGTAAACAAACATTTACGCCATATTACGAGGAATGAACGAAGTGTCAAATCGGAGGCAGTCTTGATATATAGAGCTTGAGTCAAGTAATTGCATCCCCAAAATACCGCCGTGTTCAGTTTCTGGAAACTAAGAGCGTGTTTTAAAATCGTCCGCGTTAGCTCAGCCGCCGCCCGCTGTGGGGGCGTTCCGGCCTCCTCGTCTTGGTCCTGGACGAAATCACTTGCTGGGGCATCCCTAAAAATTTTAAACCATGCCCTGCTGGCGACGGGTCTATTATGTCTCGGCTTGCTGGGGTGCAAGTCCCGGCCGAAACCGGTCCCGCCGATCACGCCGTTATTGTCCACCGTTCAGCCGGCTACCCCGGCGCCGGTCCTGTCGAAGCCGGTTATTGAGCCACCGCCTCCGTCCGAACCGCCGCCTCCGTCCGAGCCGCCGCAGGTGTCGTGGACCAATGTATTGGTGGGATCATGGATTCCGGTGGAACGATGGAGCCGTCTCATCGGGGTGGGTGGTCCAAGTTATTGTTCGCGACCGGCTGTGCATTGCATGGAACTGCGCTGCACCAATGGCGTTATCCGGCTCTCGGCAGGTAATCGCCTGGCCAATTGGGAGGGACTGAGCTGCTGGCTCGGGTTTGCGCCCCAATGGATTCAGAACGAACTGTATGTCAATGTGTTGGACGCTGAGAAGAGCCTGCTTCCCCTGATGCAGCCGCTGTCATTGTCCCGGAAATCAAAGCTGGTGTTGGTACTCGACCCGGGCCATGGAGGTAGAAACCCGGGCGCTACTTCCGTATTCAACGGGCGTTACGAAAAGGAATACACCCTCGATTGGGCCAAGCGCATTCAGTCTTTGTTGGCTACCAATGGCTGGCAGGTGTATTTAACCCGGACCAACGATCAGGACCTTTCCTTGGCCGACCGGACTGAGCTGGCGCGTAATTGGCATGCGGACTTCTTTGTCAGCTTGCACTTCAATTCCGCCCTACCTCATACGGATCAATCGGGATTGGAGAGCTACTGCCTCACCCCGCAAGGCATGCCTTCCAGCCTCACCCGCGACTATGCCGACGATGCGACCGAGGTGTTTCCCAACAACGAATTCGATGCCCAGAATTTCCAATTCGCCGCCGACCTCCAGCGCGCCCTGGTGTTGGCCTCGGGCAGCATGGACCGCGGCGTCCGGCGGGCGCGTTTCATGGGGGTGCTGCGCGAACAACGGTGCCCAGCTGTGTTGCTCGAGGGCGGCTACTTGTCCAACCCGGAAGAAGCCCGCCTGATTTCCCAACCTGCGTATCGCCAGAAATTGGCCGAAGCCGTGGCGCGCGGGGTGATGGGATTTGAAGACTGAGGAACCCGGACGATGAGCGGCAAACCCCTTGTTATAGTCACCGGCGGCGCCGGTTTTATCGGTTCTCACCTGACGGATCGCCTCCTGGCCGATGGCAAGGCGGTAACTGTTATTGACGACCTCTCCACCGGTAACCTGGACAACCTCCGCGCCGTTCGGTCGCATCCGGATCTGCGGCTGTTGATCACGAAGGTGTCCGAGTGCGGTGAACTGGCGGGGATGGTAGCCGAGGCCGAGTCCGTTTATCATCTGGCCGCGGCTGTGGGGGTCGAGTTGGTGGTCAACGAACCCGTTCGCACCATTAAAACCAACCTGCACGAGACCGAGGCAATCCTCGAAGCCTCGAGCGAGTCCGGGACGCCGGTCTTGATCACTTCGACCTCGGAAGTCTACGGCAAGAGTCAGAAACCGGCTTTTGCGGAGGAGGATGATCTGCGGATTGGCCCGCCCCATCTTGGGCGTTGGCGATATGCCTGTTCCAAGTTAATGGACGAATTTCTGGCCCTGGCCTACGCGCAAGAGCGGGAATTGCCGGTGGTCATCGCGCGTTTGTTCAACACGGTCGGGCCAAGGCAAACCGGTCGTTACGGCATGGTGCTCCCCCGTTTCATTGCCGCCGCCAAGCGGAACGAACCGCTGAGAGTGTACGATGATGGCTGCCAAACCCGGTGCTTCTGCTATGTCCTCGACACCATCGAAGCCCTGGTCCGGCTCCAGCACTGCCCGACTGCTCGAGGCCAGGTCTTCAATGTCGGCGCCACCGAGGAAATCAGCATCCACTCCCTGGCCGAATTAGTGGTGCGCCTCTTGAACTCCCGGTCGCCCATCGAATTTGTCCCCTACGAAAAGGCCTACGCACCCGGATTCGAGGACATGCGCCGGCGCAAGCCGGTCATCAGCAAACTGGCGCGCACGGTTCAATTTCGACCCGAAACGACTCTCAGCCGGATCATCGAGCTGACGGCGGCATCCATGTGAACCGGGTGAAGTGGATCAACCGGGGGATTCAGGGCAGATTCTTTCGTCTTTGCGGTAAGCCAATCCCTGGAGCTGGGCAATCAGCTCGCCTTTGTCATTCGTCACCTCGACGTTGTAGGCTCCGAGTTCCGAGTTTTTCGAGACCTCCCTGGCTTCGGCCCGCAAGGTTCCCGTGGCGGCGGACTTGAGGATGGTTAGGTTGGCGTTGACCGTTACGGCAACGGTGCCGTGCGAATTGCATGCGGCTGCAAAGGCGAAATCAGCCAGTGTGAAAATAGCCCCGCCATGCACCGTTTCCATGCCGTTCCAGTGGTGCGGCCATAATTTCATCTTGGCCACCGCATGGCCGGGCGACACCGACAACAGTTCAATTCCTGCCAGCTTGGCAAATTGATCATTTCCAAAAAACTGACGCACCGCTTTCATGGGAATTCCATTTCACGCTCACCACCGACAACGCCCGGGAATCGCCTTTTCCCCAGGCCATCCTCCGCCCCTTGTTGCCCCGAGATCGGGCGCAAAACTAGCCAGCATGAACCAACAGTGCAACTTAAATATCGGTCTTGTTCATTACGCAGGGCTAATGCATGAAGCACATCGAAAACAGCTCTGCGGTCCGATCGGGACATATTTTCGATACATGCGCATTGGCAGAGTGTGCTCTATCCCACGGTCTGGGAAGTGAGTTCGTAGCAGGCCCTCAAGGCGGCGGCGGTGAAGATAAGGGGGTATAGCCGCTCATAATACCACAACTTGGCGAAGTAAAAACCAATGGGCGATGGCTGTGTCCACTGCCGGGTCTCGACTCGATCCACCAGCCAGGCGGCGCCCCCGCAAACGGCCGGCCGCGCGACCGCCTCGATCTGCGAATTCGAGCCGAACGGCGAGGCCAGGACCTCCGCCAGGGCCTCGACGGCGAGGGCGGTTTCCTCGATTGAAGCTGGAGCGCCCGGGCCGCCGCCCCAACTGCCGTCCGATCGCTGTGTGCCGGCCAGCCATTGAACACCCTGGTTCAGCGGTTCGATGACGTTCCCGAGGCCATCGGCAGCGCATGCGGACAAGGCCTGCAGGACGCGTGCGGTTCCGTAGGTTGGATTCTCGTCGCCGGTCACGAATTGATTGCCAAACCATAATGGCAGCCAGGCGCCGTCGGCCCGCTGGACGCGCGCCAGAAAACTCAAGGCACGTGCCAGGGCATTGTTTACGCGCGTCTGCAATTCATTAGGCAACTCGGGACGCCAGACCAGCCAGGCGCGCAAGGCGTGCGCGGTCAAGTCGGCGCTGCTTCGATCAAAAGGCAGCGCGCCCCAGCCACGGCAGAATGTGGGAATGCCGCCATCGCGATTTTGGAGTTTGAGCAACCAATTGATGCCGGCGCATGCCGCTTCGCGTACCGCGCCATCGATTCCGCCCAGGCGATGCAACGCCAGCAGCGCGCCGGCGGTATCGTCGGCATCAGGCACTCCTCCTGACAAAGGTGTCCATGCCCACCCGCCGGGGGCCGCGTGAGTATAGGGATGTTCGCGCCGGTATTGTTGGGCCATGAGCCAGGCGCGAATTGCCGCGCGCGTTTCGAGGGTTAGGCAATGCGAATCGAACGGTCGCAAGGCGTTAACGGATAAGGTCGTCACCCACGTGGCCAGGTTGGTGTCAATGGGCCAACTGCCGTCGGGCCTGGCGGAACGGACCAGGAACTCGATTCCCTTTCGCGTGACCGGATGATTGACATTGCCCGCGTCCGCCAGGCTCATGACCACAAAACTGGTCAAGGGTGTGGCTTCGATGAATCCGCCGCTTGCCGGCTGAATCTGCGCAAGTTTGGCCAGCGTTCGCTTTCGCGTCCAGTGGCGCAACAGGCGAACCGCGGGGCTCCGTGGTGGGCGATGATAATATCGGACCTGGCCGATGGCAATAAGGGCCGGCAAGGCGTAACTGACCACCGGCAATTGGAGCCAGGAATACCATTGATGCGGGCAGGCCGCCAGCTCGAATGGCAAGGGCGCAACCCAATCCCAAGCCTTCTCGTCCAAACCCAGCCTCCCCGAGATGGCGCACATGGTCAGAATGGGCACGGAAAAGGTCCGGTCCTTGCCATAGCGCCGGGTGATTGCTGGGACAATCTTTTCCGGCTCGAGCCCGTCCGCGTGGTGAATCAGCCAGCTCTCGACCCGATCGAGACATGCCCGCTGCGTGCGATCGGCGCCAGGCACGACCCCATAGGCGGCCCATCCCAAGGCTGTGGTGCTGATGTTGCTCAGGCTCAAGACAGTATCGCC
Organism: Candidatus Omnitrophota bacterium; assembly: GCA_023473405.1. GTDB lineage: Bacteria > Verrucomicrobiota > Verrucomicrobiia > Limisphaerales > UBA1319 > JAMCZD01. The sequence continues at coordinate 682 of JAMCZD010000111.1, read as the reverse complement.
CCAACCGCCGTCTGCATTCAGATTGTTCGACAGCCAATCCAGTCCGCCCCACGCCAGATCAGTTATCGATGCCGCTCCTGATTTCGCCCAGTCCGGCTGCGCCCGCGCAACCACCGATAAGGCGCATGCTGCCGTCGCGGGCGATAGGGGACTGCTGGAGAGTTCGCCCAACCAATGGTCCAGGCCATGGCGAGCGGCAAGCAACTGGCTCCGCGCCTGGATCGAGGCGGCGTGAAGCCTGGATTTGAGCGATGCCAAGTCCACGAGTGCATATGCGGATTCAGGGTGCGCCGTGGCGACATAGGCGAGCCAAGCCGGCCCGCGCGGAGATGCGGTTGACCGAGAGCGGCTGCCATTTCTCCGGGCAACGCGCGCTCAAGACCACCACCAAGGCCCCGATCCGCGGCTAATAGTGTTCTCTGAAACCGGCGCGGTGTCGAATCGAATATGCGATTCAAAGGCGATTGACCGCAACGTTGCGGGTGCTCGGGTACCCGCTTGAAAAAGTTGCGACAGCTATTAACTTTGATCAGGAACAAAACGCAACACCTCATGAAAAAGGAAAAGGAAAACATTATACCTCAGCCCAAGCCCTTCACCCCCGGCATCACCAAGGCCATGGTGCGACAACACGCTTATGAGCTCTTTCGCGATAAGCTTCCGGACAAACCATTGACCTTGG
>JAMCZD010000407.1 GCA_023473405.1 Candidatus Omnitrophota bacterium | reverse complement strand
TTGGGGATTTCGAGGACGCCCGCGACGGCATGCTCGGTTACTACTCTGCCGCCGATGATAAGCATATCGGATTCTACGATGCCCAACTTGCCGACATGGTCAAGGTCCCGCGACTTGACCGTGACGAGACATTGACCGGCCAATGGACCATTGGCAGCACGACCACCGCACAAGCACCTTTCCTCGTCTCGGCCATGTGCCAGGACGAGTTGGTCACCGGACTTAACGCCGATTCGATTGACGGTTGGCATGGGAGCCAAAGCGCCGACTTGAACACGGTGGCCGTGCGTTACACGGGCGGGCGCCTGAAGGTAGGGACGCCGGTTGACGCTGAAGACGCAGTGACCAAGGCTTATGCCGACGCCTTGGGGACCGGGCTCAGCGTCCATGATCCTGTGAAATGTGCGGCCCCCGCGAACATTCCCGACCTCAGCAACGTATCCGTCAGCCAGGATGGTTATACATGCTCGGAGGGTGACCGCATCTTGCTGCCGAACCAGACCGACCAAACCGAGAACGGTGTCTATGTGTTTGGGCCGATTGTTGCCGGCTACGGAGCATTGACTCGGAGCACAGCAGAGGATTCGACTTCCGAACTCGACAAGGGCACCTATGTCATGGTCGAGAACGGCGACACCTACGAGAAATACAGCTTCGTTCAGCAGACCGACAACCCGGTAATCGACACCGACGCGATCGTTTGGAAGAACTTCTATCAAGCGGCGGTGACGAAAGCAGGGAACGGCCTTGGCGAAACCGGCACGACCTTCTTCGTCAAGATCGCAAACAGTTCTACCTATGGTCAATGGGGCCTTGTCTATGCCGATTCGACCACCAGCCTCAATCAAATAGCGGCGGGTAGCGCCGGGCAAATCCTTCGCTCGGGCGGCGCGGCTGCACCGGCATGGTCCACGGCTACCTTCCCAACCAATGCGACAGCCGGCGACATACTCTATGCGAGCGACAACAACGTCTGGACACAGCGGAACGTAGGCAGCAACGGCGCGGTGCTCCAGGTCATAAGCGGTCTGCCGAACTGGCACACTCTAGCCCTCGCCAGCACTGATTTCGCGAATCAGGGGACCGCTACCACAGTTCTACACGGTAACGCGGCAGGGAATCCGTCCTGGGGACAAATCGTCAATGCTGACATGGCGGACGCGGCGGCGGTCGCATGGAGCAAGCTGGCGGGAGTCAGCGCGGCGAGCAAGCTCATAGGCCGAGGTTCGGCATCAGGCGCCGGGGCATTGCAGGAGATTACACTGGGCGATGGCCTGTCGATGACCGGAACGACGCTTGGGCTTGCGGCCATTCCACTTGCAAGCATTGCTGACTCGGAGACGGGGCTGCAACTCCTCCAATCGGGCGGTGCAGCGAGTGACCCGGCTTGGTCGAACCTGACAATGCCAGCGGGCATTGCGGCAGGGTCAATCTTCGTTGCAAACACGCTTGACACGCTATCGGCATTAACATCGACGAGCGGGACGAAGTATCTCCAGAACGCGGCTGGGACGATTTCATGGGTGGCGGCGGGCTCGGGCAATGGGATAGACGCGGACACGGTGGACGGCGTTCACGCGGGGGGGCTGACTACCCATAAATACCCCTACTACTCGACAGCGACCAATAACCACCTTGCGGACAGCCCGATTTTTACGGATGGGACGAAGGTGGGAATCCTGACAACTACTCCTGGAGCCCCGTTCGATATTGCGTCCGGGAATCTTGCGGCAGCCATCTTAATTGGCGCGGATCAGGCGGCGACGACACGTACTAATGTCACCAACAAATACGGAGCGATTGCCCTTTACCATTATACTAACGCGGAAGAGCCGATGTCGTTGATTGGTGGTTGGTCAACCACCGCATATCAAGCGGTGGCGATTGGTGGCGGCTTCGGTTCAGCCAACGCGGCTACCGAAATTGACTTTTATACGGCGGCAGATAAGACTACTCTATCGGGGACCATACGGTGGACCATTCTGAATACAGGAATCTTGCAATCCGCCGGCGCTCAGACGATCCAGACCTCGACGGGCAACCTGACACTGGCGACGGCGGCGGGTAACGGGAATATCCTTCTGACCCCGAATGGGACAGGGAAGGTTGGAATCATGAGTTCCAGCCCTGGACAATATTTTGAGGTCAATTGCGAGACAACCAGTTTTGGTTATGGAGCAAAGTTTGGCTATACCGGAACAAATCGGGGACTATATCTTGGTCAGGTAGCTACTACGCTTTATCCATTTATTGGATTTAATGCCGTATATTACTCAACGTCTCAGTGGAAAAGCAAGGAAACATGGGGTGGGGGTATTTATGGGTACGGCGATGGGATTCATTTTGTTTACGATATTGGTTTAACTGTTGATGTGGCTTACACTCCGACAAGTCAGATGGTGCTTACGCCGGTAGGTCAACTCCAAGTCCCGACGACCGGCAGCACGGCGGGCATACTCATAGGCGGGGACACGCAACTCTATCGGAGCGCGGCGAACGTGCTTAGAACTCCTGACAATCTGATTGTGGATGCGTCCATTGGAGTCGGGGTAGCAAGCGCAACAGCTATCCTTCATCTCAAGGCCGGGACCGCCACGGCCTCGACTGCTCCGCTTAAATTCACGTCAGGGACCTTACTCGGCACACCCGAAGCCGGGGCGATTGAATTTCTGACCGATGCTTACTATGCGACAATCACGACCGGGGCGGCTCGCAAGACGTTTGCATTCCTAGAGTCACCTACCTTCACCGGCCACATCCAAGCCCCACACGCGCATCTTACCGACACGTCGAACCAACTCATGCTCGGGACGACGAACATCGGCACGCTAACCTGGTCCCCGACTACGGCCAGGACGATCACGCTGCCCGACGCAACCGGCACGGTTGCAATCAGCGCCTCAGCACCGATAACCCTGTCAGCGGCGGGAGATATTGGGCATTCGACGGCGAACGGGTATAAACACGTTCCTTCGGACGGGGCCAGTGCTCAGTTACTCCAATACAGTTCAGCGGGGACGGCGAAGTGGATCAGTTTATCTGCTGATGCGACGATTGCCGATGGTGGGGCGATAACAATTGCCGCAGAAGCGGTGACGTTTGCCAAGATGGCACATATAGCGACGGCGCGACTGCTCGGGCGCGGGACCGCCACCACCGGTGACGTTGAGGCGATTGCGTTGTCGAGTGATTGGGGCCTTACCTTTGGTTTCTCCGCCGGGGCGCTGAAGATCGAAACACCGCAAGACCTTCGTACGGGCGCGGGGCCGACCTTTGATCACATCCACCTGGGCGCCACCGGCTTTGCCGCAACGGACGGAGTATCGACCGTGTCAGCCTGGAACGCGATGGGCTCAGGCTTCATTGGCACGACCAGCGCACATCCTCTAGGCATCATGGTTGGCGGGTCCTCGATTGCGACTTGGGATACCTCCGGCTTTCTCACCATCCCGGCCCTGACCGCCTCAAGCCTTGTCGGAACCGATGCGGCGAACAAACTCGTCAGTGTCACCGACATCCCGAGCGGGGTGACGATTGGGAGCATGTCCATTGCCCGGATCGTCAACGTCCAACTCACCGGTACCGGGCCGACCTGGACGGTCACGCACAACCTGAACAACTGGACACCTTTAGTGCTGCTTCGCAACTCAACGACTGGTCTGCTTGGCGTGACCCAGTTCAAGCCGACGTCCGCCAATGCGGTCGAAATCAAGTTCAACGCTGCAACAACGGACGGCCAGTTCTACGCGACAATCATTGGATAAGGATAACTATGTCATTTGAAGCTTGGGACATTCAGATGGGGCGGATGATCATCAAGAAGAAGTCCATCGAATTGACCGGGAATGCCAACAATTTGGATATTGGCGGTGCATCATTCATTCGTTTCTATGGGACTGCTGGCGATGTTGATATTACCGGTTTTGCAAATGGAATGGACGGCTACATAGTTCAATTCTTTAATGATACTAACGGGACCATAACCATCAAATTTGACGACGCTGCAAGCGATGCTGGGAACAGGTTTTACAACACGGCTGGACTAAGCCTGTCACCAAACATATACGATGTTTATACCTTCATTTATGATGCCGACACTGCACATTGGCTCTACGTTCCTTGATTAACCATGAGCACGAACCATCCCCTAATCAAATACCAAGACTGGATACGCTGGGGCGTCCTGGCGATACTACTGCTCGGTCAATATTGGGCCGGCGCCCACTTTGTCACTCGGACGGATTACGACCGCGACCAGAACGCCCTTGCGCAGGAAATCAGGAGCCTCAATGCAAGTTTCGTTTCACTCGACAAGGCCATCAGCCTGCTCACGGCCAGTGGACGGATCGATGATGAGCAGGACCGCCGGCTTGCCGATCACGAACAGCGCCTGCGCAAACTGGAGGCCCGGCCATGATCTATTACCGCTGCAAATGTGGACGCTCGGAAGCCTGGGGCTCCATGCCGCCAGCCCGATGCTCCTTTTGTTCTGAATGCGGCTCTGACCTCGCCACCGAACGAAAAAGCAAATCGAACAAACCCAAGCACGAAAATGAAGAAACTGCCCTATCTAATCCTCACCGTTCTGCTGGCCCTCATGGCCGGCTGCATCCATGACACCGCCAAACTCGTCAAGGCCCAAACGGCTGCCACCACCAATGCCGTCGCCCTCACGGAGGAATCGCGCGCCCTTACGACCGGCGTGGTCGATGCCCTGGCCCTGGCCCCGACCAATCCACCGACAGATTTGGCATACGACATGGCCAAACGCGACCAGCAAATTGAGGGGGTCCCGACCTCGAGAATTGACGTGCCAAACATCCTTGCTGGCGACCAGAAGGCCGCAGAATCGCTTGAGGCACGCTACCGCACTCAGGAGTCACTGATCGCGGAACGGACCAGCCTGGAGGCCAAATTGAAGGATGCCGAGGCCAAATTGATCGACCTTGGACAGAAATACGAGGCCGAGCACAACCAGACCGTCTTTCACAGGATTTGGGCCTGGGCAATTGGCACCCTGGGGCTGGGCGGCATCATCGCCCTCTGCATATTCTTCCCCGCGGCGATCCCGCTGGTAGGCAAATGCGCCGCCTGGCTCATCGGCAAAATACCGACCCTTGCAAATTACCTGGGCGTGGTGGGTAAAGATGCCTTCGACGCGGTCGTGAAAGGCGTGGGCGAATTCCGCGCACAATGGCAGACCACCGACGCCGGCAAGGCGCTGGATGCCTCCCTTGCCGCCGCCACCGACCAGGCGCATAAGGGTATCATCGACGCCAGCCGAAAGACCCTGAACGTCTAACCCTGCTCCATCCACCGTCGCAATTGCTGGATTCGTCGCGGCGCCGGCCAATCGATTCCGACCAACCAGCGCCATAAGGTTTTCGTCGGGACGCCAAGCCGCCGGCACAATTCCGCCTTCGTACCTCGTTCGCGCAGCCGGCGCGCCAATACCCTGCGCAACGCCGGCCAATCCTCCGCCGCATTGCGCCTCTTCCCCGGCGGCCAATGACCGCGGCCCTCTGGCATGGGCCGCTTCCCCGCACGGACCGCATCCCAGAGGACCCGAGCATAATCGGGAAATTTAGATGTTTTCAAACCCCTGTTTTTTGAGTGCGTCCCGGACCCATTCAGGACCGATGAGTTTGACTTCCCGCTGGCCGTAGAGTTCATAATTCAATGCCGCAGCGGCATCCTGAACCAACGATTCTTTGGAGGACGGCTTGGTATAGCCGCCGCCGAACGAGCCGCTGGCCCGGACGGTGAAAGGTGATTCACTAACGATTACCATTGCTATTTGCTTTTCCATAGTTTGATCTTTGTGGTGTAAGCGACTAATGGCACGCAGCACCAAACGCACATCGGATGGTTGATATTGCATGCGCAAATTTCGCATTATTTCAAGGGCCTTCAGTTTTGCTTCATCCCAGGTCATTTTATGCAACCCTGGCGCGACGAGCGGAAGCCAAGGAGTTGTAATATTCTGCAATTGATTTCGCGGTCTCCGGAAGATCATCGGGACAGTTATCCCATCCTTTATAGTCCGCGATGTAAGTTCCAACCTGAATCACCAGGTTATTCCCATTGCCGATCGCTCGCCTCCGACCTCCGAAATACGCCGATACGATCCATCGGTATAACGAGCAGTAGCCTCCCCCAATACTTGCTTTTACCTGCGGATTGCTCGCTTCAAACCGCGCGTTTCCGGCTGTGGACTCAATTAAATCGCGCACCTTTTGGGAAGGAGAAAAGGTGCGTTCGATGTATCCACAGAAGGAACCACAAACATAGACTTTGCTGCGGACAGTCAGATTGTCAGGTTCGCAGCTTGGCAGGTCATCTTTATGGGGAGCGACAGCGATGTCATAACCGTTGCCACTGCAATCGGAGGGGAGTCTGAATGTTGTTGTTGTCTGCATTTTTATCGCGCCGAATTTTACGACCTGGCTCCGGTCGGTTAAGTTTTGTGGCGCTAATGTGGCCCCATTGAAGCCGAAAGTCAAAATAAATCGACTTCTATTTTCGCCGAATTATTTGCTATTTCTGAACCAGGGGGTGGATAGTCCAAAACGCCTTCGCCTCATCCTTGGTAACCAATTTCCGATAATGCCGGAGCAATACCGCCGGCGAATTCCCCAGTTCCGTGGCAACCCTACCCGCATCCTGCCATTCGGCCAGCCAATGCGAGGCTGCCGTATGCCTCAGAATATCCTTGGGCCAGGTGGCGAATCCCAGATGCTCCCGGAGCCGCCGCTGGAATCGCCGGCGCGTGACCTGGGGTACCGGCAGCCGGGCCGATCGGGCCACCTTGAGCCACTCGACAGTCGCCGGCATCAGGTTCACAATCCGCCAGGATCGTACCTTCGTCACATCGGACTCAATCCGCGCCGTTCCTCGATCCAGATCGATCTTGGACCATGCAACCTTGTCCGCCTCTTCGGGCCGCAGGCCGCCGAACAATGCCAGTGCCAGCCAGGCCAGAAAATCGGGTTCTTCCTCTTGTGCGAATTGCAACGCCCTGAGCACCTGATCATGCGTCAAAATCACCGGGGGCGACCGATCCACCCTTATCCGCTCGCAGCGCTCGCATGGATTCTCGACCACATATCCGCGCCGCTTGGCCCAGCTAAACAAGGTCGATAGCCGATTGATTGCGGAGGCGCGCATTGCCGGGCGGTAATCATGACCGGCAATCCATTCCTCGATGTCGCCAACCCGAATCTGGTCAAGCGCCATGGATTCTCGCCCGCGAGCGAAAAATCGGAGATACATGCCGAGATTGCTGACATACGATGCCCGGCATCCGGCATTGGTTTTGGACTGAAGCAGCTCCGCAATGGCCTGTCCCAGACCGCACTTAAGCCGTGCTGAGCCGGCGGTATCCAGGTAATGTTGCCACACCTCCGACAGCGATAGCCCAGCCTGAACGATTTCCTGACGCACCGCGATCAATTCCTGCCGCTCAGCAGGCGGCAGCAGGAGCCACACCTGGCCATACTCGGCCTGTTGGTCCCGCAGTTCCCTCGCATGTGCTCGGGCCAGGCGCTCATCGGCGAAAAACTTCCTTTGCCGCTGCCCGGAGGCGGACGTCCAATCCACCACCCATTGCCATTCGCCCTTCACCAGCCTTCTCGCGGTAGTGATCTTCATTGGTTGCCAAAAGTTGCCATGAATAAGACGGCTATAAGACTACCACAATACAACTACTATCCGTCAATCATGAAAAAGGCTAAGGCTGGCGAAAGGCCCATAAACACTGAAGAAAAGCCCATTTTTCAGGCGCTTTTGGGATGGTGCGCGCTGCAGGGTTTGAACCTGCGACCCCTACCGTGTGAAGGTAATGCTCTTCCGCTGAGCTAAGCGCGCCCGCGAGGGCTTTGCGGCTCGATCCGGCCCTTGGTAGGAATCGAACCGCAGTTCGCTCATTTAATTTGGGGGCACACACGCCCAAGTTCAAGCCAAAAATTCCTCTCCAACACGAAGCGGAAACCGCGCACCGAAGGCTCTTGCAAGGTCAGTGACGGCCCCAAAAACGGTGCCGCTTAGGAAAAAAGTAAACACGGAAAGGTGCATTTCCTGCCTTCCTGTTTTCTTAGCGTCGCCGCTCACGAAACATAACCCACCTGTGCTCAGGAGAAGTGATCCATCCGACTGAAGGGAGCGGTGGATTTCCTTTCCAAGGAGGAGGGCTTAAAGAAGAAAACCCTTGTCGTAGCTCGACAGCCGGCGG
>JAMCZD010000308.1:7125-8258 GCA_023473405.1 Candidatus Omnitrophota bacterium | reverse complement strand
CGTCCGCGAAACAAGCGCGGCGAATCCGATGGGGGCAAATTCCCGGGACACCACACCAGAGTCCTTGAAACTCACAACTCGTCGTGATCAGATCAAATTTGGCTGCTGCCGAGAAAATTGAGGATTGAGGATTGGTCATCTGTCATTGAAATAAAGCCTCCGACAAGGCGGGGCCAAACCCAGTTAGTGCGTGACCACTCTGAATTCGATTATCAATGACCAGTTTCAATTCTTAAGCCCGTGCCTCGTTAGGGCGTGATTCGAGCGCTGTTTTCACTCCCCAGGCCGGGGATAGAACAAAAGAGTGTGCTCTATCCCACGGCCAGGGGAGTGACTTTGTCCATCGCGACAAGGCATCCGGCGAAGCGGAGGAGACGGGTGCAAAAAAAAACGATGAGACGTATTGAATTCTGAGCCCGTCTCCTTATAGTGCGCTCGATTAGAGTTGAGCAATGAGTAATCCGGCCAGCGACCCCGCAGATTGGGACATCCAAGCGGCACGGGGCCTGTATAACATCGACCGTTGGGGTGCAAATTATTTTGACATCAACGCCGAAGGTCACGTAGTGGCGCGCCCGCTGCAGGAGGCTGGCGCGGCGGTGGATTTGACCGACGTCATCGAGGCGGCGAAGGGCCGCGGCCTGAAGTTTCCGCTGTTGATTCGTTTCCAGGACATTCTTCGGCATCGGGTGGAGACCATTAACCTGGCCTTTCGCAGCTCGATCGAGCAATTCAATTACCAGGGCCATTACCGGGGCGTTTTTCCGGTCAAGGTCAACCAGTTGCGCGAGGTAGTCGAGGAAATCCTTGATGCGGGCCGGCCTTTTCAGTTCGGTCTCGAGGTGGGCAGCAAACCGGAGATGTTTGCCAGCCTGGCCTTGCAGAACCAGGCGGGCGGACTGATCATTTGCAACGGTTACAAGGACGCCGGCTTCATCAAGATGGCACTGCTGGGAATCAAACTGGGCAAGCGGATCATACTGGTAATCGAGAAACTCGAGGAATTGCGCCAGATCATCCAGGTCTCACGGCAGGTGGCGGTGGAACCGCTGCTGGGCATCCGGGTGCGCTTGCGGACCAAGGCCTCGGGCAAATGGGCGGACAGCGGCGGTGAGAATGCGAAATTTGGCTTA
>JAMCZD010000308.1:0-7115 GCA_023473405.1 Candidatus Omnitrophota bacterium | reverse complement strand
GTAACGCCCTCCGAGATCATTGCCGCCACCGAGATGCTCAAGGCGGAACGGCTTGGCCATTGCCTAAAGCTGCTCCACTTCCACATCGGCTCGCAGGTGCCCGACATCCTCACCGTCAAGAAGGCCGTGCAGGAGGTGTCCCGCTTCTACGCCAAACTCTACCAGATGGGCTTTGCCATTGAATACCTGGACGTGGGGGGCGGGTTGGGAGTGGACTACGACGGGAGCCGGTCCGCCTTTGACAGCTCGACGAATTACACGTTGCAGGAGTACACAAACGACATCGTTTATTACATTGCGGATATTTGCAATGCCGAGCGGGTGCCGCACCCCGAGATTATCAGTGAGAGCGGGCGGGCGATTGTGGCGCACCACAGTGTATTGATCATGGAGGTGTTTGGTTCGATTGCCAAGATCAGCCACGCCGACCACCTGGCATGCGGGCCGGACGAGCATCCGCTGGTGCGCGAGTTGCTCGAGATACGGGATAATCTTTGCAAGCTAAACAAACTCGAGGCATGTCATGACGCCTTGGAGCGGCGGGAAGACGCCCACAACATGTTCATGCTGGGGTTAATGGGATTGGAGGACAAGGCCAAGATCGAGAACCTATATTGGGAAATCAGCCTGGCCGTTGTGATGAGTTTTCGCGGCCAGGCCTATGTGCCGGAGGAAATTCGCAAGCTCGAAGGCAGCCTGAGCGACCAGTACCTGTGCAATTTCTCCGTCTTTCAGTCCTTGCTCGATCATTGGGCGCTGGGCCAGTTGTTTCCCATCATGCCGATCAGCCGCTTGCAAGAGCGGCCCCGGCGCGAGACCACACTGGTGGATATAACTTGCGACTCGGACGGCCAGGTCAGCCGCTTTATTGATCTGCGCGATGTGCGCGAGACCCTGCCTCTGCACCATCTCATTCCCAACGGGACGGGGACCGAGCCGTATTACCTGGGCATCTTCATGATGGGAGCTTACCAGGATATCATGGGCGACCTGCACAACCTCTTCGGACGCGTCAACGAGGTGCACGTCTTCCTGGACCCGGACGAACCGGCCGGTTATTACGTCGAGGAAATCATCGAAGGCAATACCATCGGCCAGGTGCTGGCAGCCGTTCAGTACGACGAAAACGAGCTCAAACGGCAAATGAAGGCGCAGGTGGATGAGGCGATCAAGACCGACCGGATGAAGCCTTCCGAGGCGATGCGCCTGCTTGACGATTACGAACGGGGTCTCAAGGACTACACTTACCTGTCTTTTTGAGCCGATATTTGATGGCATGCCCGATCCTGCCCCCAAAGCTGAATTGATGCGTTCGCTCGGGCGGTTGGCGCGGGGTTTATCCGCCCTTTTCTGGGGATTGCCGCTGACCATGGTGGTGGGTGTGCAGACCGTGCAAACCAATTGGCTCGAACACCTGGGCATGGCGCCTTCGATCCTGACCAGCAGTCTCTTGCTATTTGGCTTGATGCAACTGGGCGGTTTCCAGCGTCAAGAGCGTGTTTGGGTGCGCGCATTGGACGGGTCGAAGTTGCTGGCCACGATCAATCTTGGCCTGTCGCCATTTTTATTTTGGTGGCACAGGGTGCCGGATATGAGGTTTTTCGCCCTGGTCGTGGGGATTCTGGCCATCACGGGCCTGGGATTTCTGGTCAGTGTGAACCATCTGTTGCGTCGTTTGACGGCCATGCTACCGGTCGAAACCCTCCGGCAGGAAACCCGTACGTTCACGTTGGTAAATTTCTACCTGATATCGGCGGCGATATTTTTCCTGGGCGCATCATGGATCGTGGCGCATTTCATCCTGATGCCGGGCCAGGCCGGCAGTTTTCCCGGCTTCCAAGAGGCAATGGGCAGGGACACGTGGCCCATATTTGTTCAGCAAATTGTCGAGGACGGCAGTTTCCAATGGTGCCTGGTTTTCCTGATTCTCCTGCCGGTGGCCATAACCATGGCGATGTTGTGGAAGATTAAAGAGATCATCCTGGCCAGCGTTTTCGCCTCGTCGGATTCCTAGCGGGGCAAGGCCACAGACCGTTTCTCCGACGCCGTTGATGGATTACCCTTTTGACAGGATGGTTATGGACAGGATTAACAGGATGGAAACAGCCCTGAACTCGGACAAAAAACGAATAAACTCCCGTGATCAACCAGCCCAAACTACGGATCCTCGGGGGAACGCGGGACATTCACCTGCTCGGCGACGCGGAAGCGAAACATCCGCTTTTTCATCCAGCGCACGGCCAGGAGATCGTGGAAGGACGCGAACAGGCGGTTCCAAACCCCGTAATGGCTCTGGCCGGAATAGCGCGGGTGAGCGGTGACGGGAACCTCGGTGACGCTGAACCCTTCCATTTTGATGAGCGTGGGCATGAAACGGTGCATGCCGTGAAAGAACTTGAGGTTGGCGATGCATTCCCGCCGAAATACACGGTAGGTGCAGCCGGCATCGCTGATATTTTCCCCCGATAAGGCGTTGCGGATGCCGTTGGCGATGCGCGAGGAGAGGATGCGCAACCGGGAATCTCCCTGGTGGCGTGTAGCCACGCGGGTGCCGCAGACGCAGTCACAGTGCTCGAGGGCGGGCATCAAGCGCGGAAGGTCGTGGGGATCATTCTGCAGATCTGCATCCAGAGTGACCAGGTACTTTCCCCGGGCGATCTTGAGCCCGGCCCATGTTGCGGCCGATTCACCGCTATTGGCTTCTAGGCGCAGGGCCCGAAGTTCCGGATGCGCGGCAGCCAGGTTCTTCAAGACCTGCCAGGAAGAATCGGTGCTGCGATCGTCGACGATGATCACCTCGAAAGAGAGCCCCATCGGTTTGATGGTTTCGTCAATGGCGGCGATCAGCGGCGGCAGGTTATTTTCCTCATTATAGCAAGGTATTACCAGGCTTAAGACGGGCGAGTCGGAAGAGTTCATAGGGTCGTTGTATGCACTCGGCCGTTTCGACTCACACTTGCCCGTAAAACGCGCTTACACCGTCGCACACGCGATTTGCATCGGCGGTGGAAAGCTCGCCGCTGATGGGAAGCGAGAGTATTTCACCGACCACTTGTTCGGTCTTGGGCAGAGGCGCTTGATGGGGAAACAGGTGCGTGACGGCGGGTTGTTGGTGATTGGGGATCGGGTAATGAATGCCGGTCTCGATGCCGCGAGCCTTGAGGTATTGGGCCAGGTCGTCGCGCTTCTCGGCGCGAATCACGTACATGTGGTAGACCGCCTTGGCCCAAGGCATTTCCCGAGGGGGGATGACCACTCCCTGCAAACGCTGATGATATTGGGCGGCGATTTGGCGGCGGTGTTCATTGAGCGTCTCGAGGTGCTTGAGCGCCACGCGGCCGACGGCGGCTTGGATTTCGTTGAAACGCACATTAAAGCCGGGTATTTCGTGCAGGTATTTTTCCTTCCGGCCATGGTTTCGCAGCATGCGCATTTTTTCGACGAGCGCAGCGTCGCTGGTGCAGATGCAACCGCCGTCTCCGAGCACGGTAAGGTTTTTCGATGGGTAAAAGGAAAAGGCGCCAACCTGGGCGATGGACCCGACGGTTTTTCCGTGGTATTGGGCGCCTTGGGCCTGGGCGCAGTCTTCGATCACCCACAAGTGGTGTTTGTTGGCGACCTCGAACACGCGGTCGAGGTTGGCCGGGTGGCCGTAGATGTGCACCGGTATGATCCCGACCGTGCGTGGGGTTATGGCGCTTTCCAAGTGGCACACATCGAGGCAAAAGGTGTCGTCAATGTCCACAAACACAGGTTTGGCGCCGCAATGAATCAGGGGTTCGATGGTGGGAAAGGCGGTGTGGGAAGGGACCAGGACTTCGTCGCCTTTCTTGAGGCCCATGGCCTGGTGCAACAAGAAGACCCCCATCGTCCAGGACGAGCAAAGCACGGCGTGCTTGGTGCCGGTATAGGCTGCCAACTCGTCCTCGAAGGCGGCCGATTCCTTGCCCAGGATGTAATATCCCGATTCGATTGCCCGCAAAGCCGCGTCACGGATTTCCTGGTTCACATAACATTTGGATAAGGGAATTCGTTGCATTTTGTCTAGTTACAATAGGTTACTTCCTGATCTCAATAGTTGCGCCTCTCCTGGCTGATTCCATCGCCGCCTCGAGGATATGCACCGATTCATAGCCGTCCCACCCATCAGCACAAGGGGCCTCCCGAGTCCGCACGGACTGCAAAAACGCGCGCAGCTCGGCCAGTAAAGGCTCTTCCGGGGGGCACTCGATCTGCCGAACAACACCTTCTTGGGCCTGAAAGTGGTCGCCGGATCGCAGATGCCGGTTTTGGAAGGTCCTGATTTTGTATTGGGCGACATTGTAGTCGCACACCGCGCTCAGGTCCGACCCGATGACCACTACCTCGCGGGATTTTCCGGGTTCGAAGTAATTGGTCTCGATCATCGCCCAGGTATTCCCCTGGTCATGCGGATACTCCAGTGAAATGACGGTTGCATCATCAAGGCCGCGTCCGAGGAAGTCCTGCATGACCGCACTTACCCGGCGCGGAATGGTGTCGAGGAGGAAATTGAATAGATCGATGAAATGAATGGCATCGGCGAAGGCCACCCCGCTGTCATTGCGCGGACGTTTGAATCCGCTGAAGTTGCCCCGCAACATTCGGACGTGGCCGAAGTGGCTCTGGCGGATCGCCTCCCGCAGCCACAGGGAAGCGGGATCGAATCTGAAGATGTGCCCTACCTGAAGGATGCGCTGGCGTCGTTCAGCCAGCAACGCAAGTTGGCGTGCCTGCTCCGAGACCAGCGTGATCGGCTTTTCCACAAACACGTCTTTACCCGCTTCCATCAAGTCACGGGCAAGGTCAAAATGGGCCTGGGCCGGCGTGGCGATCACGGCGGCCTCCACGCGATCAGCCAATGCCATGGGCTCGATCGAGAGCCGGTCTTCGGGTATGCCCAATTGATGCGCCTTTTCGAGCTGAGCCCGCTGCACATCGCTGACGTAGAGTTCCACGGGCAGGCTGTGCAGGACGCGCAGATGGTTCGCCCCCCAACGCCCAATGCCCAACAATAGAATCTTAATCATGGATAGTATGTTTCGCGCTTCGCGCCGGACGCATAGAAATTACATTGTTACACCGTTAGCCATGGATTTGCATTTTGCGGACAATTCCAAAAACTCGGCAAGCCCAAATCGCACCGGAGTTACCGGTTCCTTCGAATCAGATTCCATTTCCGGGCAATCCTTGCGGCGCGAATGCCCGGCTTTCAGTCCACCAGCCGATACCAATTGTCGCGCTGGTGCGGTTCATAGCCGAGTTCGGCGATCAACCGGCGCATGTCGGCTACGCTCATGTGATGGATCGTGCCGGCCTTGGATACTACATTTTCTTCGAGCATGATGCTGCCCAGGTCGTTTGCGCCATACTTGAGCGCGATCTGCCCAATCTCCGGCCCCTGGGTGACCCAGGAACTCTGCACATTGTCAAAGTTGTCCAGGTAAACGCGGCTCAAGGCCTGGGTCCGCAAGTATTCATGCGCGCCAACCATCGGCGCGCGCAAGCGCGTGTGATCAGCCTGGAAGGTCCAGCCAATGAACGCCGTAAACCCGCCCGACTTGTCCTGCTGCACGCGGACGCGGTCGAGGTGTTCGATCCGGTCCTCGATCGTTTCGACGTGGCCGAACATCATGGTTGCGCTCGAGTTCAATCCCAAACGATGCGCCACATCCATCACTTCCAGCCAGTCATCGGTCATGGCCTTGCGCGGTGAGACACGACGCCGCACCCGGTCCACCAGAATCTCCCCGCCGCCGCCCGGGATCGATCCCAAACCCGCCTTAACGAACTGGCTGATGATATCGTCGAGGGGCAATTTGAAAAGGTCGCGGAAGTGGATGAATTCGCTGGGGCTGAACCCGTGGATATTGATTTGCGGGAACCGGGATTTGATATGGTTTAGCAGGTCGAGGTACCAGGACAGCGGCAGTTTCGGATGGTGGCCGCCCTGCAACAGAATCTGGGTGCCGCCGTGCGCAATGGTTTCTTCGATCTTCCGGTCCAGTTCGGCCACGCTGATGACATAAGCATCGGCGTCGCCTTCGACCCGGTAGAACGCGCAGAATTTGCAGTAAACATTGCAGACATTGGTGTAATTAATGTTCCGGTCGACACTGTAAGTGGCAATCTCGTTGCCGCGTCCCTCGTAGTGATCGGCCTTGGCCAATTGCCGTCGCCGGTCTGCCAACGCGCCCAAAGCCTCCAACGGCAAGTCGTATAACCGCCGCGCCTCAGCCGGGCCAATGCGCCGGCCATCCCAGACCTTCTGCTCGAGCTCGTCCAATGCCTCGCTGCAAATCACGCCCACTAACTTACTGGTCCTGCTTCAAAAGGCAAAGTCTTTGGATGGACACCCCCCGGCCAGGGCCAATGCACAGTCTGACGCAAACTGTTTAGTTTCAAAGGATCATTACTTCCCGCGGAACAAACGCTCCATTATTGTTTCAAAACAATGTCCAGATCGGACCACAATACTGTTATCGATGAATTCATCATGCTTCATGCATTGGCCCTGCCGCCGGGCTTTGATTGGTCTTGATTGCTTGATTGAATGCTTTAAAAGGTGCCCCCCTAATGATTGCATCAACTCCATCTCGCCCATGAAGAATACGAGCTCTAATTATCACTCCGGTTGTCGAATCGAGGACACCAAGGCAGTAAGCCTTGGTCTGCCGGTGGTCCTTGTTCTCCTGTTCCTTGTTTCGTTCAAGACTGCCGCCGAGGAGAACGAGTGGTGCCGCTTCCGCGGCCCCAACGGCACGGGTCTCAGCGACGCGACGACAGTGCCGGTGCAGTGGACGGAAAAAGACTACAACTGGAAGGTCAAATTGCCCGGCGTCGGCCATTCGTCGCCGGTCCTCTGGGGGCGCCGAATATACCTCACGAGCGGTGAAACCGAGACCGCCGAGCGGACCGTTCTATGCCTGGACGCAACCGATGGCCACACCATCTGGCAGCACGACTACGCCTCGAAACCTTTTCACATGAATCGCGACAACAGCTATGCCACGGCGACGCCGTCCGCCGATGCCAACGGCGTTGTGGTCAATTGGAGCACCCCGGACGATGTCGTGCTGCTCGCCCTCGACACTGAG
>JAMCZD010000035.1 GCA_023473405.1 Candidatus Omnitrophota bacterium | reverse complement strand
GAGGCACGTCAGTTTTTCTCGGGTATGCTCTCCCATGAGGCAGATTTGAATCCAATTGCGCTGGAGCAGGTACTCGCTGCCATAGCTCAGCAGGAAACCGTTCTCTTCGAGGCGCTGTCCGAACGGCTCGGATCGGACCTCGCGGGGGAGGGCGAGGGTGACGACGGCGGGCGAGGTGTGGGCGTCGTCAGCGATGATCTGGAAGCCCATTTCGCGCAATTCTTTTCGCAGCCAGACGGAGAGCTCGGTCAAGGCCAAGAAACCATCGGTCCGTTCTTCGACGCGTCGAAGGGCGGCGCGCAGGGCATAGATGAGGTTCGAGGAATGGGTGAAAGGGATTCCCTGGTATTTGGCATAGAGCCCCACATCGAGGTAGCGGGGCAGGGAGGCCTCGGCGGGGGCGATATCGTGGTGATAGAAGACCATCGATAGGCCGGGGTAAGAACCCAGGCCTTTGCCGCTGACACTCGAAGCCAGGTAGACATTGCTCAGGTCCAGGGGCACGGTCCCGAAAGAGCTGATGCAGTCCAGGCAGAGCTTGACGCCGCGATTGGAACAAATCTGTTTTAACGCGGTAAGATCGTTCAGGACGCCCGTTGAGGTTTCGCAATGGACAGCCCAAAGCCAGTCCAGCCCGCGGATTCGATTCACGGTCTGCTGTATCTGGCCGGTCTCGAAGGCCTTTCCCCAGTCGATCTCGAGGGTTTGGAAGGTCAATCCGAAGCGGCGCGCGTGGTCCACCAGGCGGCGTCCGAATTCGCCGTTCACAAGGACTAGACCGGGGGTGTGAAGTAGGGACAACTGGCCGGCGATGGCGTCATTGGCCATAGTGCCCGAGCCGAGGATGATGGCGGCATGGTGTGCGCCGGACAACTTGCAGAGGGCGGTCCTGACTGCCTGGAAGTCCGCCACAAAAGACCTTGACCGGTGTGATACGGGGGCGGTTTCGAAGGCCTGCTGGACTTCGGGATGGATGTCCACGGGACCAGGCAGGAATTTCAAGGGTGGCGTGGCTTGCTCGGATGGTTTCAAGGGTTGGAAGATGACATGAGAGCGTTCGCGGAAATTCTCCAACGTAAGGCACATGGGTTGGAAGGGCGCCTCCGGCGTGCCGACAACGGGACCGAAGGGAAAGAAACCCAGGTGCTGGTAGAGCTTTTGCTGGCGAACGGCGCCGGAAATGACCGCCATGTCGGTAACCTTGCAGCATCAGGTGCCGGGCGAGAAAGGCCAGCAATCCCCGCAGCACGGGGCCGTTGCGATGGGTTTTTTCGACGGAAAGCAGGCGCAACTCGGTGATCTTTCTGCCGGGGGGCAAAAACGAATCGAGGTTTTCGAGCTTGAGATCGAGGGAGAAGGGGCGTTTGGCCCGGGCGGCGAGCATGCCTACCACGCGGTTGTCGTCCAGGCAAATGGCGTAAGTGTTCTCGCTGTGGAACTTGTCGACCAATCGGCTGTCCGGGTTGACGTCGTGCTGGGGGATTTCTTCGACGAAGGTCTTGTAATTGAGCCGGTGGATTTGATCAAATTCGGATTCCTGGTCAGCGATTTTGAATTTTAGGGGTGAGTCTGGATTCATCATTTAACCTCCTTCGATGCTGGCTTGTCGGTAGGCATTCGAATGGTCCCGGACCGCCAGCGCCGCCATTCCTGGCGGAGATTATTGCGGTGGGCGATCAAGACCATGAAAGCCAGGAGAGAACTCCCCAACACTCGAAAATCGGGCTGCCGGGTTCCTATGAATATGCATGGGCATATTGCAAACGACAGCAGGCCGCTGAAGGTGAAATTGCGGGTCAGAAGGAACCACAAAATGAACCCCAAAGCCAATAACAGGGCCGTCCAGCCATCAAACAGGAGGATTGCACCCAGTGAAGTGGCAATGCCTTTGCCGCCGCGGAATTGCAGTTGCACCGGCCAGACATGACCGGCTACCACCGCAACCATCGCGAGTATCATTGCCCAGGAACCTAACTCCAGGTATCGCGCCAATCCAACCGCCAAGGCGCCTTTGACAAAATCAACCAGAAAAGCAACCGTGAAGCCCGGGACGCCTAGAATCCGTCCCGCGTTTGTTGCGCCGGCGGTCCCGCTTCCGATACTCCGGATGTCCCGGCCGGTCCGCCAGCGTACCAAATAAAAGGCTGAAGCAAAACAGCCCAATCCGTAGCTGGCCAATATCACCATAATTACTTGGTAGTTAATCAAAGTAACTTTTTCGATAAATTCAAGCCACATTTTACCGTCCGGCCGGGCATTGTCGCGGGACCCGCTGCCTGGCCGGCCTCGGCATACCTTTCAACACAGTCGAGTATTACCATGCCCGGCGCCGGTAAGCAAACGCCAAGTTCGACGAGCGGGGTGAGACAAAAAAAGGTTTGAATTCCCGCGTTATCCTGGCAAATAAGGTAAGTCATGGCTGGGACCGGCAGTGAGCCGAACCGGCGGAAAGGAACCCGGATTGTGTATCTCAAAGTGATTGCTTGTGAAGTGGCCTGGCGCGAAATTGCGTTTGTCGCCTCGCATTCTTCGAACATGTTGGACCTGGAATTTTTGCCCGTGGGGCACCACGACGAGCCCAAGAAAGGCCACGCCGATTTGCAGGCGCGAATTCGCCAGACGCAATCCGGCAAGTACGACGCCCTCCTGGTCGGGTATGGGTTGTGCAGCTTGATGTTGAACGGTTTGGAAGCGCATGACACGAGGCTGGTCATACCCCGGGCACATGACTGTCTCACCCTCTTTTTGGGATCGCGCCGGCGGTACCAGGAGCTGTTCGACCGCTCGCCGGGCACTTATTACTTCACCGCCGGCTGGCTCGAGTTTCAGGCCCGACGGGCGCGGGCCAGGGGCGAAGACCGTCCCATCGAGGAGTTGGCCTTCCAGACCTCGCCGGTGTCTATGGGGAAAACCTACGCTGACCTGGTGGCTCGATACGGCGAGGAAAACGCCAAATACCTGCTCGAAGTGGCTCATAGCTGGTCGCAGAGCTACCAGCAAGGGGTCCTCATCCGGTTCGATTTCGACCGGGCGCTCGGACTCAAGGAAAAGGTGGACTACATCTGCCAAAGGCAAGGCTGGCAAACGGGCGAAGTAACGGGAAATCTGGACTTGCTTCAACGCTGGATGAACGGCCCTTGGGACTCGGACGATTTCGTGACCGTGCAACCCGGCGAGGCGGTTTACCCGACATACGACGAACGGATCATGGAGGCGCGCCCGCCGGGAAAGAGCTGATTGGAGCCGGCGGACGACGGCTGCCGCGGGTTGTCAATAAACCTTGCGGAGTGTGGAAGGGAGGATGTTCAGCTCGGACCGGTATTTGGCGACGGTGCGCCGGGCGATGGGGATGCCGCGTTCTAACAGGCGCCGGACGATCTGGTCATCGGACAGCGGCTGGGTGGGGTCTTCCTTGCGAATCATCTCGGATAGGATGTCCTTGATGCTCTTGTTGGACATGTCATTTCCGTTTTTGGTCTGGATGCCCGAGGTGAAAAAGAATCTCATTTCAAAGACTCCCCGCGGGGTTTGCATATATTTGCCGGACACAGCGCGGCTGACCGTGGTTTCGTGGACTCCGACGGCTTCGGCTATCTGGAGCATGGTCAAGGGTTTGAGGTGGGTCATGCCATGCTCGAAGAAATCGCGTTGGCGTTTCACAATTTCGCGGGCGATGCTGAGGATGGTTTGCTGGCGTTGGTGGAGGCTCTTGATGAGGAATTTCCCGGCGCGTATTTTTTCGCGGATATACTCACGCACTTCGGTGGAACTGTCGCCCTGGCCCATCAGGTCCTTGTAGGTATTGCTGATTCGGAGGTGTGGGAAGTAATCGTTGTTGGATGTCACCACGTATTCGTCACCGACTTTCTGCACGAAGATTTCCGGCAGGACGTATTGGTGGGTATCCGGCAGGAACTCGCGTCCGGGACGTGGTTCCAGGTGGCTGATGCGTTTGGCGGCCTCCTGGACCTCGGTGACCGCCACGCCGAGCGATCGGGCGATCTCGGGCAATCGCCGCCGTCCGAGCGCTTCCAAGTGGTCGCGAACGATGGTGTATTCGAGGGTGTTTTGGAGGCCGAGGCGGTCCAACTGGAGGAGGAGGCATTCACGGAGGTTGCGCGCGCCGACGCCCGGGGGATAGAAGCTCTGAATTACGCGGAGCACCTCGGTGATCTGATCGGCCGGGATATTGGTGGCAAAAGCCAGCTCATCCGCCGAGGCCTGGAGATAGCCGTTATCGTCGATGTTCCCGATGATCATTTCGGCAATCGATCGCTGGGACTCGGTCAGGTCGGAAAGCCGGACCTGCTGTTGCAATTCCTCCTGCAGCGAAGCGCTGGTGGTGAGGGAATCGAACATGAATTGGCGTCTTTCTTCGGCCTCGTCATTTTGACGCAGCGGCACGTTGGTTTGGCTGAAATGCTCGCGCCATTCCTGGTCCAATTGTATCAAGCGATCGAACTCGGCTTGAAAATCGTCCACCGGTTCAGCACCCGCCTTTTCGGAGGTGGAGTAGTCGGCTGCATCGGGTTTTTCAGTTGGATCGGGAGATTTGTCGGTGAATTCAGCCCCGCCGCCTTCCTGTTCGGGTGATTGGAATTCGAGCGAGGGCACCTCTTCCAACACCGGATTCTGCTGCATCTCCTGCTCGACCAACGCCTTGAGCTCGAGTGTCGGCGCCTGCAGGAGCATGAGCGATTGCTGCAACTGCGGTGCCAGCACTTGCGTCAGCATCATTTTCTGCGACAGATACAAGCCTTGTGCCATTGGTACGATTCTATTCGGATACGTCCGCAATTCAAGCACGATCTCGGCACGGCGATTGCTTTTCAGAAAGCGTGCCATCGGAAAACAGTTGCCCGCGCCCGTCGCGCCTCATAATTTTCGGGTCGTGTCTTTGCATTTTACCATATTGGGCAGTGGTTCGGCGGGCAATTGCGCCTACCTGGAGACGGCGGAAACAAGGCTGCTGATCGACGCCGGGTTCAGCGCGCGCCAGATTCGCCATCGTTTAGCCAGTATCGGTCGTTCGCCGAAAGACTTGAATGGCATCCTGATCACGCATGAGCATTTCGACCACACCCAGGGTTTGGGGGTGCTGTGCGGGCAGTGTTCAATCCCGGTCTATTGCAACCGCCCCACGCAGGAGGCGATTCAGACCCAGTTCGACGCCGCCTTGCCTTTTCGCCTGTTCGAAACCGGCGCCGCTTTCCAGCTTGGCGACATCATGATCGAGAGTTTCAGCGTGCCTCATGACGCCCAGGACCCGGTTGGATTTCTCTTGCGCACCCCAAGTGGCAACGTCGGCTTCCTGACCGATCTCGGCTACGCCACCCGCCTGGTCATCGAACGGGTCCGGCCAAGCCATGTCCTGGTGTTGGAAGCGAATCACGACCCGCAAATGCTCCAGGACGACACCCGGCGCCCCTGGAGTGTCAAGCAACGTATCCTGAGCCGGCACGGCCATTTGTCCAACGACGCCGCCGCCGAGGCTGCCGAACGGATTGTTTCGGCCGACTTGCGGCATCTCTATCTGGGGCACTTGAGCCGGGATTGCAATCGGCCCGAGCTGGCTCACCGCGTGATCAGCGAACGGCTCCGCAAAATGGGCGCCGCCCATGTGAGCGTAGTAGTGGCCCGGCAGGAGGCACCTTGCCCGAGCCTGATTTTGTAGATTCATAGACAGGCGTCGATTCCTCCGTCTATTCGCCCGAAGATGGCCATGGCCGCCGGTGCGTGCGCCGCGGCATCTCCCGACTACGCCCGGGAAGTGCGCGCGGACAAGCCGCTGGCCTGGTGGCGATTGGACGACGGCTTCCGCGCGCCGGGCGCGGCCACCCAGGACAAAATGTCGGCACATCCGGGCGTTTACCGGGGCGGTGTCACGTCCGATCCGGCAGGACCACCAACCGGGGGCGAGGCGGCGCGATTTGACGGGGTGAGCGGCTATGTCGAAATTCCGCACCATCCGGATTTTGCGCTGAACACGTTTTCCATTGAATTTTGGTTCAAGTCCAGCCAAGTGTGGGATGAACCCTATTGGCCGGGATCCGCCACCCTGGTCAGCAAGGCGACCGCAGGCGTGGCCTCCGGCGATTGGGACATCATTGGCGGCTCTAACCGCCGCAGCCGGAACCAGGGACGGATAATTGCCGCCGTGCCCAACGCGAGCCTCGTGCAAGCGTCCCCCGAAGGGCAGCCGCTGGAAAAGCCCAGTCAGCGCATCGTCCTCAAGAATGAACACGGCCTGCGCTGGGAACTCGATCGCCGCGGCAGTGGCTGGACCCTGGGCCATGTGTTCTTCCATGACAAGCCGGTCGATGAGGCCATGTCGCGCGGCGTGCTGGCTTTGCGCGAGATCGACACCGACGACGAACTCTGGTTATGCGCCGCCGACGCGCGGCAATTGGACGAGCGCACGGCCCGCTTGACTGGACAAGGGCGGATCGGGGACGTGGCGTTCCGGTCCGATGTTGAGGTGGTGTTGCAGCAGGACCTGCCGATGGCATCGCTGGCTCCTCACTGGAAGGTGGATCGCGACCTGGACGGGTGCAACCGGATTCCATTTCAAGAATCGCATCGTCCCTCCTCAATATCGCGTCGGCGGCGGCAAGTTGCTCAAAGGCGTGCAATATTCAATGCCGCTCCAGGTCTTTATGAACGACAGCGGCAATTCCGCGCAAGCCATAACAGAATTGGTGCGTGCCTGGGTCAGGGCCAACCATCACCAGGTCCAGCCACTCTACGTCCGCACACCCGACGAGGCGATCGCGCTTTATCTGAAAGGCCGCCGCAACACCCCGATGTGGAAACCAAACAAGGGCTATCAGCTGCAGGATGTCTGGCCAGCCATTTATATTCCCGTGTCACCCCAATCGGCCTACTTCGAATACCTCGTGTACACCCAAACCGGCGACCCCATCTGGCGCCAACGCTGTATCGAACAGGTGAACTTCGTGCTGAAGGCGCAGATCACCGATGCGTCGAGCCCGCTCTACGGCTATATGCAGACCTGCTACATGATCAAGGACAACACGTTCAACAGCGATGACCGCGGCTCAAATCCCGGCTACAAGGTGGACATGAACGTCCACACCGCCCGATACATGCTGCAGACTTGGGAACTGCTCAAAAAAAATGAAGGCATCGACCACCAGGATTGGTACCAGGCCGCCGTCCGCGCCGTGGATTGGGCGCTCAAACAGCAAAACCCCGACGGCGGGCTGCCCCAGAAGCTAGACTATGAGACGAAGAAGAAATCCGCCTCCGTCTGTTCAGCCCGCACAATGGCCGCCTTGCCATACATCGCTCGCATCACTCAAGGTCCGCGCTATGTCAAAAGCCTGGACCAGCTCGAGCAGTTCCTGCGCCGAAAGGTCGAGGACCGCTATTGGTTCACCGGCCAGCACCCCGACCTCTATCCAACGGATTTCGAGTCGGACAGCGTTTGGAGCATTTGCGAATATTGGCTGGACAAATATGACCGCACGGGGGACCCGGAGTGCCTGAAGCACGCCGAAGCCAACGGCTGGTTTACGTTCCTGATGCTTTGCCCCAAGCAATTGAGCTGGGTGAAAAACCCGACCCAGACCTGCCACACCGAGCAACTTCATTACCTGCAATACTCCAATTATGCCTATCACAATAAGAAAATGGCTTGCCTGCGCCGGCTGGGGAGCCTCACTGGTGAGCCGATATTCACCCGGTTGTTCGAGCGAATCGCCCAATGCGGGTTTTGGGCTCAGCAAACCCAGGGCGAATACACCGGCGCCCAATACGAGCGCATGGCCGATCCGTGGAAGCGCGTCTCGAACGATGTGAATTCCAAGGGCACCCTTTATATGAACGAGCTGCCGTTGGATGCCAACCTGCAATTGCTGGAATTGGTTTGACCATTGTGACCCCCGAGATCTGCGCGGCTACGAAATGCACTTTCTCCCTGCCAGTCCGCCGCGCGTTTATCTCGACCACACGTTCAAGTATGCCATCGACCACCCGCAGACCAGCCGGTTCGTCCGGGAATGGACAGGCGAAATCGCGTCCAGGAAAGTGCCCGGCGGCTATGTCCTGGAGATGCGATTGTCATTTCGAATGAAGGCAATCGAGCCATCTTTATTCACTTTGAGCATCAGCTCGGCCTGTGCTCCACGGCGCGGTCTCTCCGCGGATTTCGATCTCCCAGCGGATACTGTCTTTGGTGGGAAGAAATCGCTCCGTCAACCGCGCATGCTGACCCGAGCGCGCATGGACGAGTCCTCG
>JAMCZD010000245.1:7976-8260 GCA_023473405.1 Candidatus Omnitrophota bacterium | reverse complement strand
ATCATGGGCGGGACCTGGGCATTCAAGGTTTTGTCTTCGACAGATTTTTCGACGCGCAGGCGGTCGCCGAAGCGGACCTGTTGTATCTCGAGGTAACGATCCAGAAAATCCAGTTCCTTGCGCAGCGGAATTTCCTGTTGATCGGAGTCCTCGATGGCCAGCCGCAACAGTTCGCTCAGGTTCCCGATCATCTCGTCCGCCGCGGCCGGGTTCTTATGCACCAGGGCGGAGATGGCGTGCAAGGTATTGAACAGGAAGTGGGGATGCAGTTGCATCCGAAGCGC
>JAMCZD010000245.1:0-7966 GCA_023473405.1 Candidatus Omnitrophota bacterium | reverse complement strand
GACAATGAAACAACAAATCGGGATGCTGAAGTTCGCCCGCATGAAAAGCTCGCGCAGGGAAAACCACTCCGGCTCCAGACGACTACCGGAAGGCGGGAACGGACCTCGAGGCGGCCATTCCGGCGGCGGGCGCCGCAATTGACCATCCGAGTGAGGCCGGTTATCGGGGGGCGGTGGATCGAGCATCAAACGTCTCTCCACGGATAGCATGGGCCGGCCACGGAAAGGATTTGGGCCGGGATCGATCAGACGGGCAAGAACGCCGTAACCGACCACCACCAACGCGCAACCCAGCAGGTGGACTGGAACGCTCCGGTGCCAATGGCCGGACTCGATGGGGAACCGCCAGGCAATCCAGAGCACCAATGGCGATAACAAGACCCAAGGATACCAATCGCGAAAGGATATCCAAAAGGCGTGGTTCCAAGTCGCGAACCCGCTGAACACCATCTGCATGGCAAATATCAGCCCCAGGAATATCCAGAACGCACTCAAGATTCCCAACCAGGCGAACTGCTGTCGTATGGTGAAAGATTCACGCATGGGGCGATTTGCCGGTGACCGGCGTTTAGTATCCCATTGAATTCAATTGGGAATCAAAATCGGGCGGCAAGCTCGCCATCGGCTGGGCGGTGTCTTGCGCGGCGTAGCGGAGCAGGTTCCGAACCAAACGCTCCGCCACCGGGTCGCGCCCGAGGTTCTCTCGAATTCGGAGCGTGTTCAGGATGAGTCGTCCGGCGCCGATGCGATAGACGCCCACGTAAAGTCCGGATGAGTATCCGGCTGAAGTCCCGATGCCGCCGGCGACCGCCTCGAGCGGCGCATCCAGGCCGGCGTAAGCGATGGGCGGGATGATTTCGCGATAGAAAGTGAAGTCCATGATGCCCCCTGATGGGAGGCCGTCAAAGATGGGATGGTTTTTCGTCCAATCGTCCTTGTGATATAGCCCGCTGGGGAGCTCGGTCACCCGGCCTTTATGGGCGAGCGGCAACCAGGCGGTGGACTTGTTGTCCTTGGCGAACACCTCTGGAGAAAGCGCTATGGCGGTTGAACCTGACGCAATATGCCTGGCCAGGCTTTGCCAGGCAGCCGTGTCAGCCCCGGCTTTGTTCCCCACCAGGATGACCTCGCGGGCGGTTTGGGCTTCGGTGAAAGGACGGCACTTGATGTTCTCCGCTTCGAGCCATGAAGCCAACTGCGCGTCTTGCCCCCAAAGCACGACCTCCGTATCGACCTTGGGCATCTCCGCCGGGTCGGCCACGTAAAACTCGGTCTCACCCCCGGTAGCGGCGCCCCCTTTCTCGAACGTGGCCATGAACCGGTATTTGCCTGATGGCCCGTCGACAGGCAGGGTCTCGGCAAACATGTTCAACGCAAAAGGCGGTTCCGGATTGCTGTGCGGATCGGGAATGGTGACCTCGATCACCTTATCCAGCACGCGGGTCTGGTCCGGGCCGACGATTTGGAAGCGAACCGGGTAGCGTCCGGGTTTCATGGCATCTTCATTGGCAAGCACGGCTTCGAACCTGGCCGGTTTACCCCGGTAGACCTGCACCGGTTCAACAAACAGGCACCACTTGAGCGGGTACCATGCCTCGAACATGGCATCAACGGCGCCGGGTTTCAACTCGCGGAACGTGGTGATGAGCCCCTCGCCGGTAAGCGCGGTATCGTGGAGGGCGGTCAGGCTGTGGCCAACGACATTCGGATTGGCGCGAATGGCGCTGGTGCCGAGCAACCGTTG
Source organism: Candidatus Omnitrophota bacterium (assembly GCA_023473405.1). Lineage (GTDB taxonomy): Bacteria > Verrucomicrobiota > Verrucomicrobiia > Limisphaerales > UBA1319 > JAMCZD01. The sequence continues at coordinate 6,222 of JAMCZD010000245.1, read as the reverse complement.
ACCGGCCATGGTGGCGATGCATTGTTTGAAATAGTCATCGGGATTAGGGAAGGCGTCAGACAGCTTCCAACGGTTCCAGTCGGTCATAAACATATCGAGGAAGTGTTGGTAGGCCCGGGCGTCTTCGCTGGATTCCTTGCCGAGCTGTTCGAAGTGCCGGAGGACGCGGCTGAGGTTGACGGCGCTGCCGATGCCGTATTCGGACAACCAAAGGGGGCGACCGTCGCCGTCGATGGTGCGCAGGGTATGAATGATGGAGGCGGTGTGCGGAGTCGCCTGGTACGGATGCTTGTCGCCCAGCACGTCTTCCCATTCCAGTGAACCGGGATTGCTCAGGCTGCCTATGCACCGGACCCTGCCGGTATTGGCTTCGTCATAGAGCTTGAACGTGGCCGGGTCCGGCTTGGGGGCGGGGGCGAGGAAACCGTAGGCCCAGGGATCGTTGGGATTGTTTTTGAGGTTGAAATTGGAAGCGGCATCGTAGGTCTTTCCGTCTGCGGACTTGATGGTCAGGACCAGGGCGGTGGTATCGCTGAATGGACTTTCATTGCCGGGGCCGACGATGACGTCGAGTGTGCCGCCTTTTTCCAGCGAAAAGGTCCGGGTGAAGTCAGCCGTATTACCGTGGCCTTTCAAATTTAGCAGGCCGTCGAAAATCGGCGTGCCGTTCCGGTAAACATGGATGTCCGAGGTCGAGTGGGCGGCGGCGATGCCGGTGAAGCGGGCGGTAACGGAATAATCACCGGCGGCGGGCGCGGTCCAGCGAATGACGCTGTACTCACGCGAATTGCCGGGATGCAGGGCGAGTTGACCGGGGGCCCAGGTGGTGCCGTCGTAAGTCATCGGGTGATTGGTCTGGTTGAAGGAGATATGCGGAACCCAGCAGCCCTTGGGTTCCCAGGCTTCGGGCGTTACCTCGCCGCTGTTCTGGATAAAACCGTCCGAGCGGGCGCCGTTCAGCATTACGAGGCGGGTGTCATCGAGGGACCTGACGAGAGGCAAGGCGGCCACCGCATGGAAAAACACGGCATTGGGCGGGTTCTCGTTCAACATGCCCCAAATGACCACGCTCGGATGGTTCCGGTCGCGCATGATCATATCGGTAATCCCGTTGTCGAACCGCTCGGCCATCTTGGGCGAATCGCCGAGACACCAACCCGCGTAACATTCCTCGTAAAGCATCAGGCCAATCTCGTCGCAAAGGTCCACCTGGTAGCGCCGCGGCAGGCTCGCTATGGGACGCAGCATGTTGAAGCCCATGACTTTCATGTCCAATAGGTCCCGGCGAACCAGGTCGGGATCGATGGGAACGCGGACACCAACTGGTGAGTCGCCACCGAAATGGGCGCTCCGGAGAAAAATCCGCCGCCCATTGAGCCGGAAATAGCCATTCGAGAACCGGAAGTCTCTAAAACCGCATGTCGTCGATTGTTCGTCAAAGGAGTCCGAACCGTCCGTGTCCAGCCGAACCGTGACGCGATATAAAAACGGATCATTCAAATCCCACAGATGCGGAGAGAGCACTTCGAGTCCCGATTCCACCGAGGTATCACCGGGGGCAATCGAGCGGTCAACGATGACCTCGTCGGTTGTCTCGCCGCTGGCGGCGGGAGCGACCGAGAGGATAAGGCGCCCCTTAGCCGGTTCGTCGAGGGCGTTTCGGACCTTGACTACAACTTGAATGGCGCCGGCCTTCCAATCGGGACGGACGCAGAGGTTTTCGATTCGCACGGGTGGGACGACGAGCAACTCCGCTGAATCGGTTATGCCTCCGTAATTGTAATCGGAGCCGGGCGAATACGGGTAAGACTTGTTTCTTCGCGGTGTCTGGCTAAGAGCGATGCCATCGATGGGCGCGAAGGTCGGATTGAGAACGCGGACGGCGATCCGGTTTGAAGCGCCGGGTTTGGCGGCCTGGGTGACGTCGAGGACGAACATGCCTTCACCGCCCTCGTGCGAGCCCACGTGCACACCGTTCACCCACACGTCGGCAAGGTAATCGACCATCCAGAATCTGAGGAGGTAACGCCCATCCTGATGCGGGTTTTGGGGAAAGACAAAATCGTGCCAATACCACGCGACGCCGTGGTAACCGGGAAAGGCCTCCTGGAATATGCCCGGCACCCGAACCGTTCTTGCATCCGGCCTCGATTCTTCCCACCACCGCTGGTCCCGCCCGACGTTGTTCGGATCGGTCGCCACCAGCCAATCGTTTCCGTCCAGCGACACGACCATGGGGCCGGTTTCAGCGGCGGCGGCAACCGCATACGAAGAGATCAACAGGAACAGGGCAAGACTGATTCGAGCAATTCTCGATTTCATGTAAGGGCCAGATGTTGGCAATGCTTTGGAAATGGTTTTCTTAAAAAAAAACGCATTCGTTGTCGCCGGCAACCGCAAACTCAGCATGTTCATTCCGAAAGAGATACGTTACAGCTTGAACGATTCTGCGATCATGGAACGTCAAAAACAAGCCCGAACTGATGCACCCGTCGCGGGGATCAAGCCCGCCTCCGGAATCTCACGTCAATGGGACCGCAGCAGCCGGCGTCATTGCAAACCAGGCCGACTTGATGCTAACAAAAGAGGATATGAAAGCCGCCGAAAAACTCGATTTATTCCAGTTACACAAAACGGATTACGCGGCGCCCAAAAAACCGGTGCTGGTTCATATCCCCCAGGCTTCCTACCTATCCGTCAGCGGTCAGGGCGAACCGGGAGGAACGATGTTCACCGAAAAGATTGGCGCGCTTTATGGAGTCGCTTATACCATCAAAATGACGCTCAAGTTCGCGCGTCAGCAGGATTACGTTGTCTGCAAATTGGAAGGCCAATGGTGGTGCGGCGAATGCGGCGGCGATTTTGCCGGTGTTCCCAAAGACCGTTGGCGTTGGAACCTGCTCATTCGCACGCCGGATTTTGTAAAGGAAGACGATCTCGCCAAGGCGATCGCGGTGCTTATCGACAAGGGCAAGAGCTCGTTGGTGCGCGAGGTCAAACTCGAATCGGTCACCGAGGGTGATTGCGTGCAAATGCTTCATGTCGGCCCGTATGACAGTGAGAATGAAACGATCGCGCTGATGAATGATTTCGCGGAAAAGAACGGCGTAAAGTCTGATGGGCGCCACCATGAGATTTACCTTTCCGACCCGCGCCGCGTAGCCCCGGAACGTCTGCGCACGATCCTGCGCCAACCCGTGAGCAGGATCGCCTAGCCCGGATATTTACGTTGAACGCCGGGTCTACAGGGACGGGCTTTTGAGGGCTGTAGGCCGTCTGCCCTCACACGGCAGGGTGTTGGCGTTTCAAAGGAAGTTCGAAATATCCGGCCCAGTGCGGCGTCCCCGAAATAGGCGAGAGGAGGAGCTAACGGCCAATCAAATCCGGTGAAACCCGGCGAGGACATCCCGCGCGGTTTTGCGGGCATGCCTGCCGGCGTTGCCGGCCGGAGGGTTTCTTTTTTGATGGTGTTCGCAAGTTGCCGGCAACGGCTCAGGGGTGTTAGAATATGGTTAATGAAAGCAAAATTAGTCATTGTGAGTGATCTTGGCTTGCTCAAGGCCTTCCAATTGGAATTGCGGAACGAAGGCTCCCACCGGATGAAATTGCTCGAAGAGTTGGTCCTCGAACCCGCGCACCAACACCTCACGGAGCAGATCACGGACAGCGCCGGGCGCCGTGCTGCACCTGCGGGGAACATGGGAGCGGGAACAATGGCCGACGACCACAACCTGCAGCTCGAGATCAGGCGCCGGCTCATCAAAGCCCTGGCGCGGAAGATCGAGGCCATCGCGCAGGCGCATCCCCTCGACAGCCTCTGGCTGGCCGTTAACAAGGAAATCTTTCGCCCGATTTCCGAGATGCTGCCGCCAGCGGTCCTTGCCCGCATCGAGAGGCAAGTGCCGTGCGATCTCACCAAACTCGAACCTCAAGACGTGCTAGGGCACTTTCTCGCCTTCACGCCGCCGGTCGGGCCGTGAAATGGATTCGCGCCGCCGCCTGATCGCGAACTCGAGTCGGCGGGCGTGGCATTTACTCGGTCTTTACCTTGTAGAAGCGGCTTCGCAAACTGCCGGCTTCGTTGTCGCGATACTGGATCGCACCCTGAGGATTGGGCAGGGTGATCATGGGCACCCAGTTAATCAGATCGGGTGATGAGTATAGTGTGAGTCCTTTTCCTGCCGGCCCAATCATATTCAGGAGCACGGTGCCGTTGGTTGAGGCGGTGAGGCTCAGGAGTGGAGACGCGGTTACGAACAGTCTGACAACCGCGCTCTCGACCGTTCCCGTCAAGTTGCTTACCCTGACCTTGTAACTGCCCGAGTCGGCAAGCTGCGCCACGCTGAGGGTATAGCTTGAGGAAGTGGCCCCGGGAATTGGCGATGAGTTTAAATACCATTGGTATCGCAACGGGGCGGTCCCGGCGACGGCGACCGCAAAGCTCATCCGGTCACCGGCGACAACCGTCCGGCTTTCCGGCTGGATGGTTATGGACGGCGGCACCAGCACGGTCAAAACGGCGGCTGCGCTGGTAACACTTCCGGCTTGGTTGCGCACCTCGACGGTGTAATTGCCCGCATTATTTGTCTGAACGCCGGGGAGAAGGCACGTGGCACCGGTTGCCCCGGGCAGGTCCACGCCGTTGAATTGCCACTGGTAATTCAATGGCGACGAACCGGACGCCAGCACGGTGAAGGTCGCAATGCCTCCAACGGGCATGGCTTGCGGTGTAGGTGGACAAATTATGGTGGGTGCAATGACCGCCGGCGTCACCAGCAAAACCGCGGTTTGGCTCAACACCCATCCTTGCGAGTCAGTCACAACCACGGTGTATTTGCCGGAGTCGCTCTCCTTGACCTCGGCAAGGGTAAAAGAGTCGCTGTCCGCTCCGGGAATGTCGGCTCCATCGCGGCGCCATTGGTAACTCACGGGGCCGGTTCCGGAAGCGGTGACATGGAGGGTCACAGTCGCGCCGACAAACACCGACTGGCTCTGAGGCTGCGTCATGATCGTGGGGCCGGGTATTACGGCCAAGACCTCGACCGACTTGGCGGGGGACGACTCGCGCCACCTGCTTCCGTCGTTCGCCTGCAAAACGTAGTCATATTTGCCGGCAGGCACTCTTTGAAGGATCCATGAATTTGTGCCTGGCGGGATGTTGTCGGCAACAATAGCTCCGTTTTGGAGCAGGCGGTATTTGGTTACTTTGGCCAATAACCGCTGGGGAAAGGTCCACGCCAAGGTGAATGTGCCAGTTGCATTGGAGACCGGGGTCGGGTCGGCAAACAGCGGCATGAACCGGGGTTGGACGCCGACCAGGGCGGCATCCACTCCCTCGCCATTCAGGTTTTCAAGCTGATACCAATTGTTGTTTACTCCTCCCCAGCCATAGTTGATGTGGTAGTAGTTCAGCCCGTATTCGTCCGATAGTCCATCGGCCACAACGGCGTGCCCCGGGATGCCCAGCACTGTCGGATTCCGTTGCACGATTTCAGTCTTGAGCTGCTGATCGAATTCGTTCGGGTTCGACTTTTCGAGGTAATCCCCCAGATCGTAGTAGAAATAATCGGACAGCGACGTCAACAGATCGGAAAGATACGCCCCGGAACCATCGGCTTCGTAATCCATGTCCACCGACACGCCCAATTCATACAAGAGATCCGCAACCGCCATTACCTGGGCAACCGGCTCGAAGACCGAAGGATCGTAGTTGTCCTTCATGTTCGCCCAGTCATAAGCATTGGAGAAATCAACACTGTGGTAACCCTGGACCTCGAAATGGTCGTCCGAGTAACAATGCATCCCGGTCCCGTAAGGCGGCCATTCGTGGTATTTCATCATTTGCGCCGCAGCTGTGGCGACGCAGCCACAGGGCACCCGCCCGTCGTAACCGGGCAGCGCGTCGGGCGTAGTGGGGCAGAGTCTGTTATAGTGGCGGCATTGATCCCAGGTGGTTTCCAGCATGGGCTCGACCAGGGGCGTTCCAGCAGGAGTATAAGCGGGCGCCACCCGCGCCGCATATGGACCTTCACCCAGGATTTCCTCCCACTTGGCCTGGTTTTGGGCCGCAAGGCTCGAGAGCGGTTGGTTGCCGGCCGCGGTTTTGCTGGTGACGCCGGCGGTCATTGCACCCACCATAATTTGTCCACCTACACCGCAAGCCATGCCCGTTGGAGGCATTGCGACCTTCACCGTGCTGGCGTCCGGTTCGTCGCCATTGAA
>JAMCZD010000543.1:6515-8260 GCA_023473405.1 Candidatus Omnitrophota bacterium | reverse complement strand
GCCCAAACCATTTCCGCTCAAGGAGCAACGGCGCATTGGGCAGACAGATTTCAATTAATGCGGGTTATCCTGCGGAGTTAACGGGCAAAAAGCCAGCACTATTTCAGAAGGCCTTCATATAAGCGACGAGGGCCTTGATTTCGTCGTCGGAAAGCTTTTCTTTGTAAGCCATCATGAGGTGTTTACCCTCTTTGGAGATGCCATTCTTGATGGCGTTGGTCATGGCCTCGTCGTTGAGCGTGGCCTTGACGGCAGCACTGCTGTAATCACGCGCCCCGTATCGCTTCCCGAGGGCAGTCTGGCCTTTGCCATCGACCCCGTGGCAACCAGCGCAGAACCGTTTGTAAGTGGCCTGGGCCTTTGCGTTGTCGGCCGGTTTCGCGGCGGTTTCCGTAGCGGCAGCCGGCTTGGCCTCGGCTTGAGCCGCGAGTTCATCGCTCAATGAACGAACGACGCGGATGCCGACGAAATCGGCGGCGGAGAGCCACCAGATGCTTTGCGGGCTTTGGGGGTCCAATTCGTTCCATTGTGGTGTTTCCACTTGGCGCGCGGCGCAACGCAATTGTTGAACCGGGTCAGGGAAACCGCCGCCCCGAACGATGCTGGGGGCATCGGGAGAGTCTTTGGCGCACCACTCGGCCACGTTGCCGCAGATGTCGTAGAGACCAAATTTGTTCGGCTTCAATTTGCCGATGGGATGGGTAGTGTCTTTCGAGTTATCCTTGAACCAGGCGTATTCCTTGGCGGGCGCGGGGTCCTCACCCCAGAAATAAGCGGTATCAGCCCCGGCGCGGCAGGCGTATTCCCACTCGGCCTCGGTTGGGAGACGGTATTTGACGCCGGTCTTCCAGCTCAGCCATTTGCAGAACTCGGTGGCCGTGTGTTGAGACATGCCGAGGGCGGGATAGCCCTTTTCACCACGGTCGCGGTAGACCGATCCATACGGCTTGGTGGGATGCGTGACACCGTCCACTTTGTCCTTTTCGACCTCTTCGCGGTCAGCGAATACGTAAGGGACAAATTCCTGCCAGGAGATTTCATAGCGGCCCATCCAGAAGGGCTTGATGGTGACATTTTGCGCTGGCAATTCGTTGGGCGTGCGCCCGACGGCATTCTCCGAGCTGCCAACTGTAATGGTGCCGCCGGGGACGGCTACCATCTCGAAGGAGACCGTGCCTCCCGGGATTTTTTGGACATAATTGGTGAAACCGGGGAGTGCGGTTTCGTTGCCTGTTTCCGCGGAGGCGGCGTTTTGATTTGACCAGCCTAAGATCGCCAGCGTCAAGGCGCCAACGCAAAACCCTTTGGGGAATGAGAAGTGGCACATGGGAATAACCGGATTCTTTGTTTTAATGGAATCTAACCGTTGCTTCATTTGTCTTTCTCAAGCCGACGCTCGGATCATCCCGCTTATTCAATCGCGCCGACTAATGAGCGTCACTTTTGACCGGCAATCGAGCCTTTGTCAACGCCCATTTGGCAGTGAAACCAATTTTCGCCCCGGAAAGGACTACCGGAGTGGGCGATTGCCGTCCGTCCTTGAACCGTCGATCGGTAAATCTCATTGGGTTGTATTTCGCTAGGCGACAAAATGGACGATAAAGAGGAAGACAAAGTGAAAGGAAGTTGCATGATGAGAACGACGGTAGCCGAGTGCCAATGCTTGCTATTTGGGCCCCAAGAGCGGTAGTCTCAACGCCATGCCGGGGCAAGCGGACCCGGTAGGTATGCCAATGACTCTAAGC
>JAMCZD010000543.1:4440-6451 GCA_023473405.1 Candidatus Omnitrophota bacterium | reverse complement strand
TTGGGCCGGCATAAGGAAATGGTCGAGACCTCGAAACGGATCGCCCAGGCTTACCGCCAACTTGGCCAGTTGTCCTCCGCTACCCTCGAATACGAGAGCATACTGCAGTTGTTCCCGCAAGACCCCGACGTTCGGCGCGCCCTGGATGAACTTGAACATCGGACCACTTGCCTGGCCGTTTCCACCCCCGCAACCGCTATAGCCGCTCCAGAAAAGAACCGCGCCACACCTCCCAGGCCAGGCGGCAGCGGCCAGCGCGCCTCGGCCGAAATCGACGATGGCCGCAAGGCCATGCACAAGCTGTTCGTCGAGGGTAAATACATCTCCGCAACGGACTTTAACCAGCTTTGGCCCAGTGCGGACGGCGGCGCCGGCAAGGTGCGCGAGCCGTTCCTGCAAATCCTGGCTGACCAGGGTGTTATGCCCTTGGAGACGTCCTTGAAATTGGTTTGTGAAAAGACGCGCCTGTGTTTTCTGCCGCTGGAGAAATACGATGTGGATGTTGAGTTGGCGCGCAGTTTTCCCCGTGAGGTTTGCCGGCGCTGGTGCATCTTGCCTTTTGACCGAATGAGCAAATCGGTGCTCGTCGCCACGGCCAACCCATTCAACCAACAAGCCGCGCGCGACCTGGCAGGCGCCGCCCACCAGCGCTTGCTCTGGTATTTGGCGTCGCCGCCTGAACTGGTCAAGGCACTCGGAAAGACTTTTCGTTGACTAAACTGCCATGCCCCCGGTTAAGACATTCGGAGAACGCATCGCTGAGGCCCTCATCGAGGACGGCTTGGTAACCTCCCGGCAGATCGAGGAGTTGCTCGAATTGCAGAAGAAAGAAGGAACGCGCCTGCTCAAGTTGATCCTGGAAAAATCCTACGTAAGCGAGATCGACATGGTGGTGTCGATGGGTCGGGTTCTGAATGCGGCGCCGATCAACCTGGCCCGCATAACCATTTCCTCCGAGGTCGCCGACCTGATCCCGCGCGAGGTCCTCAAGAATCACAAGGTCCTGCCCGTGTCGCGCCTCGACAACCGCCTGTTCCTGGCCATGGCCGATCCGCTGAATGTGTTGGCTCTGGATGATGTCCGGCGCATCACCCGGATGGAGGTCTCTCCGCTCATTTCCAGCGAGAAGGCGATCGTGGACAAGATCAATAGCCTCGATTCCCATAAGGGGACCATCGAGGCGATCATCCAGGATGCCCAAAAAAAGGCCGAGGAAGAAGCCGATGCCGCCAACCTCGAGTTAACCAAAGAAGTTGCCGAGGACGTCAGTCTCGATCAATTAGCCGCTTCCATCGAGGAGGCGCCCGTGATCAAGTTGGCAAACCTCATCCTGGTTCAGGCAATCCGGGACCGCGCGAGCGATATTCACCTCGAGCCGTTCGAAAAGACCGTCCGCCTGCGCTACCGAATCGACGGCGCCCTGGTCGATGTCACACCTCCGCCAAAGAACATGCAAATGGCGCTCACTTCGCGGTTGAAAATCATGAGCAACCTCGATCTCGCCGAGCGCCGCCTCCCCCAGGATGGCCGGATGCGGGTCAGGGTCGGCGGACGCGACGTTGACCTGCGCGTCTCGTTCCTGCCGACCGTTCACGGGGAAAAATGCGTCTTGCGTATCCTAGATAAATCGAACCTGTCCGCCACCATGGACAAACTGGGCATGGATGCGGACACCTATCGGCGATTCAAGGCGGCGGTGGATGCGCCCCATGGCCTGCTGCTCGTTACCGGTCCAACCGGCTCCGGAAAGACCACCACGCTGTATTCCGCCTTAAACGAACTCAATAACCCGGAATACAACATCATCACCGTCGAAGACCCGGTGGAATTTCAAGTGCCGGGCATCAACCAGGTGCCTGTTCGCAAGGAAATCGGCCTCAGCTTTGCCAATGCCCTCCGCTCGATCCTCCGCCAGGACCCGGACATTGTCATGATCGGCGAAATCCGCGATACCGAGACTGCGGAGATTGCCGTCGAGGCCGCGCTCACCGGTCACCAGGTGTTGAGCACG
>JAMCZD010000543.1:0-4430 GCA_023473405.1 Candidatus Omnitrophota bacterium | reverse complement strand
CATTGCCCGCATGGACGACATGGGCATCGCGCCGTTCCTGATTTCATCTTCGGTCATACTGTCCGCCGCCCAACGCCTGATGCGCCGGATATGTGCCGTTTGCAAGGAACCCGTCAGTTACCCGCCCAAGATGTTTCAAGACCTCGGGATCAATCCCAATTTCTTCGAGGGCAACACCCTCTATCGTGGACGCGGTTGCGAGCGCTGCAAGAACACTGGCTATTCAGGCCGGTTCGCCATCATCGAGGCCATGACCATGAGCGACGAAATCCGGAAACTGATCATCCAGCGGGCCAGCGCGATGGAACTGGGCAAGATCGCCCTCGCGCAAGGCATGAAAACCCTCCGAATGGCCGCACTGGAAAAGGCGCGCGAGGGGGTCACCACCCTCGAGCAAGTCCTGGTAACCACCAGCAGCCACTAGGAAGCGTGGAGCGTAGGGAGCGTGTGGAGCGTGAAATTCGCCTCCTTCCCGTCCTTTTGGCCCCTTAGGTCCCTTAGGTCCCTTAGGTCCCTTTCCCCCCTCCCGCTGCTCTTGCCTTTCCCCTGTATCTCAATGATACTGTGGGCGTGAATAATTCGGTGACGCGAATGACGAACAGCATCCTGGCCTCATATGCCGAGGTGGGGGGCATCAACCATCTCGACGGGGTAAACCTGCCCTCGAAGAGCGGCATTGCGTCGATCACTTCAAGCCTGCTCCGGCTGCTTTTCCCAGGATTTTTCGGCGAAAAACCGATTCAAACCTCCGAGCTGAAGGCGATTACCCGCGGCCTCGTCAATTCGATTCAAACCCGCCTCGAGGAAGAAATATCCAAGAGCCTCGAATATGCCCCGCCGGCTGACTCCGGTGGGAAAGACCTGGCCTTGCTCGCGCATGATCTGACCCTGGCCTTCCTGGACAAATTACCCCAGATTCGCGAACTGCTGCAAACCGATGTCGAAGCAGCCTTTGACGGCGATCCAGCCGCGATAAGCAGAGAGGAAGTCATCGTTGCCTACCCGTTCATGGAGGCCATTGCCGTTCAGCGTATGGCACACGAGCTTTACCGCCAACATATCGCCTTGATCCCACGCATCATGACCGAATGGGCGCACAGCCGAACCGGAATGGATTTGCACCCCGGCGCCACGATTGGTTCTTATTTCTTCATCGATCACGGCACCGGTACCGTGGTGGGTGAGACCTGCCACATCGGCAACCATGTCAAGATGTATCACGGGGTGACCTTGGGCGCGAAGTCCACCTCGGACGTTGAACAATTACGGGGGAAAAAGCGGCACCCGACCATCGAAGACGACGTTACCATTTACCCCGGCGCAACTATCCTGGGCGGGGAGACCGTGATTGGCGCCGGCAGCACCATTGGCGGCAACGTCTTTCTCACTACTAGCGTCCCGCCCAATTGCCTGGTCATCATTGAAGAGGTCAAAGTCAAGGTCCTCACCAAACCCAATCGGACCTGGAACCCCGACTTCCAGATTTAGGCGCATGCGCAGGGTCACATCTCCACATTCCACATTCCACATTCATGTCCCCCCTGTCAGACGCCCAAACTCGAATTATCTGGAATGTGGAATGTGGAGATGTGACCCTGTTGGGCGCACATTCATGCCCCCCCTGTCAGACGCCCAAATTCGAATTATGTGGAATGTGGAATGTGGAGATGTGACCCTGTTGGGCGCGTGTTCCCAAGCTCCACCACTACCTTCTCGAGTCCACTTACTACTCGAGCCAGCCGCGGGTAGTCCAGTTTGTCAGGTGTATCCTTGGCCTTATGATAATAAGGATAGCGAAACGGGGCGGTATCGGTCACCATGATAGCTGGATACCCTTGGCGCCAAAAGGCCCAGTGGTCCGACCAGCCGATGCCGGGGAGCATGGATGGGAGCGCCCCGCCTTCGGACGGGAATTGTGCGCTGCGCCGGAAAATAGCCACCGCTTGGCGCACCAGCTCACGTGAATCAAGGTTCCCCACAAAACCTATGAAATTGCCCGTGGAAGGATAGAACAAACTCAAGGGAAAAGGATACCTCTGGCTTCGGGGGAGGTCCGTGAAATACCCAATGGTTTCGAGGCTGATCATGGCAATTATATTTTCGCGGCTTTGGCGGCATTGCCTGGCATAAACCAGGCTCCCCATGAGCGGGGTTTGGAAATGCGGCGGTTCCTCATTGGCGAAAAACGCGAATCGGATGGTTCGCGCGGGACGTCTATTGGCAAAAGCGCGCGCCAAGGCCAGGACCCCGGCCACACCGGTCCCGTTGTCATTGGCCCCAGGGCAGTTGAACACTGAATCGTAATGAGCGCCGACCACGATGATCTCGTCAGGCACTTTCTCACCGCGCACTTCGGCGATAAGGTTGACACAGGTAAATCCCATGGCCGTGAAACTCTGCCGAACCGTCTCGTAACCAGCTTCGCGCAGAGATGTCTCGAGGAAATCGGCTGCCTCCTGGTACTGCTTGGGACGATACACATTCCTCTCGCCGATATCACCCGCGAGTTTTTGCACGTCCCGGCGCAGCGCATCGCAAAGACGCGTTTCATCGTTTGTTAAGGCTGGCAAAGGACCGCTGTAACTCTTCCCCGGCATCCGCAACATGATCATGTATCCTCCTGCAACCGATAATGCCAAAATGACAGTCAATAGGGTAACTCGCTTCAATGCAGATCGAGTAATGATTTTCATAGATCCGGTTGTTTTTTAGTTTGTGGGGTAGACCTCAGGTCTGCCGGTTCAAGGAGCCTCTGGCTCCGTTGGTAATAAGCCATCGGGCCGGAGGCCCGCGGAACTGGCAGACCGGAGGTCTATCCCACCAGTGCCTTCTGACCGGCGGCAAGGGTCTCCAATATCTTCTCGACGTCGTAAACACAGCCTCCCCATGTTCCGCCGCCGATCTGTTGAAGCGCAGCCCAGAGACGGGTGTCGTCCGGCAACAGCTTGTCCGGAGCCAAACGCTCCGCCGACGCGCGCTTTTCTAGAATCTGAGCGCCGGTTTCGGGAGAGACACTCCGCCCATTCTCACCCACATAATCAACACTGCCTTCCATTTGGTTTGGGTCAATCAGGATGCGGACCAGGTCGTTTTCGCGCAGTTTGCCAATTGGTCCCCCCGCCAATGCCTCGGGCCCAACGTGCCCAATGCAGGCGCCGGTGGACACGCCGGAGAACCGGGCATCTGTAATGAGGGCAACCGTCTTGCCGAACGGCAGGTGTTTCAGGGCCGATGTGAGCTGATAAGTCTCCTCCATGCCGGTCCCCAAAGGGCCGCCCCCGATCAATACGAGCACGTCTCCGGGGTGGATGCGGCCCTCTTTGATAGCGGCGATGGCTTCGCGTTCACTGGTAAAGACCCGGGCCGGTCCTTCGTGGCGATACACGCTGTCCACTCCAAATGCCTCGGGGGCGATCGCAGTGCTTTTGACGATGGCGCCCTCGGGTGCCAGGTTGCCGCTCAGGAAAGTCACGGTGCCCTTCAGGCCTTTTTGCCGGGCACGCTCGGGTGACAGAATGACGTCATCCGCTTTCACGCCGTCCTGTCTCTCCAGTATCTCCCGGAACCGGGCGCGGCGTTCGGATTTTTCCCATTCGTTCAAAACCGATTCCAACGTCTTTCCCGCAACCGTCATCACGCCGGTTTCCAACAGGCCGAGCCGGCGCAGATGCAGTTGGACTTCGGGCACGCCACCCGCCAGGAAAACTCGAACGGTGGGATGATTCGTTGGACCATTGGGCAGGACATCCACCAGCCTGGGCACTTTCCGATTTGTGGTTATCCAATCGGACACGGTGGGGCGCTTCAGGCCCGCCGCGTGCGCGATGGCCGGCAGATGCAAGAGTAAATTGGTCGAGCCGCCAAAAGCTGCATGAACGGCCATCGCGTTCCAAATACTGCCCTCGCTCAAAATATCTCCCATCATCAGCCCTCGCTGTTCCATTTGGCAAAGCGCACCGGCCGACCGGACTGCCATATCGAGCCAAACCGGCTGGCCGGATGGCGCCAGGGCCGAGTGCGTAAGCGACATTCCCAACGCTTCCCCCACAACTTGCGACGTCGCCGCCGTCCCTAGGAATTGGCACCCGCCACCCGGCGTTGCGCATGCCCGGCAACCCAGCTCCGCTGCCTCGTCCAACGTAATCAGGCCGTGCGAAAAGCGCGCCCCGATAGTCTGGATTGTCCCTGCGTCTTCGCCTCGAGACGGCGGCAAAGTCACGCCGCCGGGGACTAAAACTGCCGACAGAGACCCCATGGACGCCAGGGCCATCATCATTGCCGGCAATCCCTTGTCGCAGGTTGCGATTCCCAACACGCCCGCCCGCCTGGGCAGCGACCGAACCAGCCGCCTAAGGACCTGCGCGGCGTCGTTCCGATAAGGCAGGCTGTCGAACATGGCGGTGGTTCCCTGGCTCCGACCATCACACGGG
>JAMCZD010000259.1 GCA_023473405.1 Candidatus Omnitrophota bacterium | reverse complement strand
TCTTCGGTGCTGAACATCAGGAAGGCATGAAAGGCGCCCAATTGATCATCGCGGTCAACACCGATCCCAAGGCGCCCATCTTCAATATCGCCCATTATGGGGCCACAGCCGACCTTTTCGAGGTGGCCCCGGCATTGAAGGAGGCCATCGAGAAGAAGAAACAAGGAACCTAAATGGAACCGATTCGTCTCACCTTTTGGAACATCCCGAAATGGGCGGAGGTGCTCCAGTACATTGGGGGTGCGCTGGCGTGCCTGATATTCGCCTATGGCCTGTACCGGCACGTTGGCAAATGGCGCCTGGGGAAATCGGAGCGGCTGCAATGGTCGCTTGCTGATCGGTTCAAGGCCCTGGTGCAATACGGTTTTTTGCAGGGGCGCTTGGGGGTGGACCCGCCGGCGCTGGGCATGCATCTGGCGATTTTCTGGGGGATGGTCATTCTGGCCATCGGCACCGCGCTGGCAACCGTGGACTGGGACGTGACCCATCTGTTTTTCGGATTCCAGTTTCTGAAGGGTGAGCTGTATCTGGTTTACGAACTGATTCTTGACCTGTTCGGAGTGTTCCTCATCGCCGGACTCGGGATCGCCATTTATCGGCGCTATGCGCAGCGGCCGGCGCGACTCGAGACGCCCTACGCGCCCACGTTTGGCCTGGATTCATTTTACTTGTTGTCCATGCTGCTGGGGATTGTGCTGACGGGTTACGTGGTGGAGGCGCTTCGGCTCGAGATTCAGAAACCGCCATGGGCCGACTGGTCCATTGTCGGGCGCGGGCTATCCTACATCTTCGCCCCTCTGTCGATTGACACGCAGAAAACGCTTCATGTGTTTTTCTGGTGCCTGCACGCGGTGCTTGCCTTCACCTTCATTGCCAGCATTCCCTTCACCAAGGCGTTTCACATGGTGTCCTCGGCAGTGAGCATCTTCCTCAGGAAGACAGCGGCGCCGGGCGCACTGAGCGCCGGGGACGCCGCCGGCGTGGAAAGGATCGGCGATTTCACGTGGCGGCAGTTGGTCCAATTTGACGGATGCACCTGGTGCGGCCGATGCCAGGAGGCCTGCCCGGCCAACGGGAGCGGCCTGCCTCTGTCTCCGAAAAACCTGGTTCTGAAGCTCGAAACCCAATTGCTGCATGCGACCAAGGTCAATGGCAACGGACACGCCTCGCCGGAGCTCCATGGTTCGGTCATCACCGCCGGCGAGCTTTGGGCTTGCACCACCTGCCAGGCCTGCGAGGCCATTTGCCCGGTCTTCATCGAACACCCCCGGGCGGTTGTCGACTTGCGGCGGCACCTGGTGAACCAGGGCGAAGTCGAAAAGGGACCGCAGGATGCCCTTATGAAACTGGGCCGTTATGGCAATTCTTTCGGACAATCCGACCGAGCCCGGGCCAAGTGGTCGCAAGCCCTGGAAATCAAGGTGAAAGACGCCCGCAAGGAAGCGGTGGAATACCTCTGGTTCGTGGGTGACTACGCCTCTTACGATCCACGGGTGCAGAACGTAACCCGGCTTACCGCCCGGATTTTCCAGCAGGCAGGCCTGGATTTCGGCATCCTCAGCGAAGGCGAGCGCAACGCCGGCAACGATGTCCGGCGCCTGGGCGAAGAAGGCCTCTTCGAAATGCTCCGCGACAAGAATCTCCAAGCCATCGCCAAGGCCAAATCCACCATGATTGTCACCACCGACCCGCACAGTTACAACACGCTCAAGAATGAATACCCATTGGACTCCGGCATTCGCGGGGTGCTTCACTACACCGAGCTGTTGGATCAATTGTCGAGCCAGGGGAAACTGCCGTTCAAAAAACGGTTGTCCGTTTGCGGCACCTACCATGATCCGTGTTACCTGGGACGCTACAATGGCGTGTACGAACCGCCTCGACGACTGCTCTCCGCGCTCGGAGTGCGCTTGATCGAGATGCCGCGGAATCGGTCCCACAGTTACTGCTGCGGGGCGGGAGGCGGCCGGATTTGGATGGAAGACCCACCGGGGGCGGGCGAGCGTCCGGCGCTGAGCCGGATCAAGGAGGCGATTGCGCTCGAAGGCGTGCAGCTTTTCATTGTCGCTTGCCCGAAAGACTACGCAATGTTTCAGGATGCCGTGAAAACGACCGGCAACGAAGGTAAGATTCAGGTAAAAGATGTGGCCGAATTGGTCGGAGAAGCCATGGCCTTATAAGCAAAGGAGTAACCTCATGTTAAGCACCGAAGAAGCAGCAGCCATTCGATTTAACACTAATCTGGACGATATACTGGATACCCCGGAGGGAAAACGCATCAAGAGTTGCATCCAATGCGGCATGTGCGCCGGCACCTGCCCTTACGGGGAATACATGGACTATCCGCCCCGCAAGATCATCAACATGCTGCGGCGCGGACGACTCGAAGAGGTGTTCCTCTCCGAAAGCATGCTCAAATGCGTTTCCTGCTATTCCTGCATGACCAAGTGCCCGCGCGGCATCCGCCTATCGGACATCCTCCTGCCGCTGGTGAAGGAACAAACCCTGATCCATACGCAGCAGATGCCCGCCGAGTTGCAGAAAGGCCTGCAAAATACCCTGCGATACGGCAATCCCATGGGTGAGTCCTCGCGCAAACGTGCCAATTGGGTCAAGACCGCCGGCACACCGATACGCATCCTGGCCGAAAACCCCGGCCCCGTGGACGTCTTGTGGTTCGTCGAATGCTACACCTCATACTGCGCTGGCGGACAGGAGAACAGCCGCGCAACGGCCCGGTTGTTTAATGCTCTTGGAATCGATTTCGCCATCCTGGGAAACGAGGAGAAGTGTGCCGGGGATTGCGGCCAGTTGACCTGGGAGTCCGGCCTGTTCGAGACCTTGACCGATTACAACATGGAAATCTTCCGCAAGTATCGGTTCAACCGGATCGTAACCGGAGATACCCACGCCTTTAACGCCTTCCGCATCCGCTATCCACTGTTCGGATTCGACTATCCATTGGAACATACCACGCCATTCCTGGCCGGCTACCTCGACCAGTTGAAGCCGAAACTTAAAAAGAAGCTGGACTATACCGTTACCTATCACGACTCATGCTGCCTCGGAAGACGAGCCGGTAGTTTCGACGAAGCCCGGCTTCTGCTCAAGGCCATCCCCGGAGTCAAGTTGGTAGAAATGGTCCATAACCGAATCAATTCTCTTTGCTGCGGCGGCGGCGGCGGAGGGATGTGGCTCGATACCTTCTTCAAGGAGAAGGGCATGGAACGGCTTTCCGAAAGGAGAATCAAGGAAGCCATCGCCACCGGCG
The DNA here is from genome assembly GCA_023473405.1 of Candidatus Omnitrophota bacterium. Taxonomy (GTDB): domain Bacteria; phylum Verrucomicrobiota; class Verrucomicrobiia; order Limisphaerales; family UBA1319; genus JAMCZD01. Next base: position 5,029 of record JAMCZD010000259.1, on the reverse strand, counting down.
CCGATGTGCTGGCCGTTTCCTGTCCATACGAAATTTCCCGGTTCGAGGATGCGCTCAAAACCGTTGGTCATGACAAGCCCATGATCGTGCGGGATGTGGTTGAACTGTTGGCCGAATCTTTAGGAGACGAATAACATGCAAACTGACAAGAACGAACCTATTCGGATTGGTTTCTATATTTGCCATTGCGGAACCAATATCGCCAGCATTGTGGATGTGGAAGGGGTGGTCAAATACGCCGCCGCCCTGCCCGGTGTGGCCATAGCGCGCAACTACAAATATATGTGCTCCGATCCCGGGCAGGAGCTCATTGGAAAAGACATTCACGAGCATCGCTTGAACCGGATCGTGGTGGCCGCCTGCTCGCCGTTGTTGCATGAGCGCACCTTTCGGGGCGCCACCGCCAAGGCCGGCTTGAACCCGTTCTTCCTGCACATGGTCAATATCCGGGAGCACAACGCCTGGGTCCACACCGATCCCAAGCAGGCCACGCGCAAGGCCATGGCCCTAGTCCGCGCCGCCGTCCAGCGTGTTGCCTTGCACCAACCGCTCGAGCAAAAAAAAGTGTCCGTCCATCCCGACGTGCTCATCGTTGGCGGCGGCATCGCCGGAATTCACGCCGCCCTGACCTTGGCCGATGCCGGCAAACATGTCTACCTGGTCGAGCGCGAGCCGTCCATCGGCGGGCACATGGCCAAGTTCGACAAGACGTTCCCGACCCTCGACTGCGCAGCTTGCATCCTCACCCCCAAGATGTCCGCCGTAAAGGCCCATCCGAACATCACCCTCTGGTCCTATTCGGAGGTGACCAAGGTGGACGGTTACGTGGGCAATTTCAAGGTCACCGTGAAGCGCAAACCGCGCTACGTCCTCGAGGACCTCTGCACCGGTTGCCTCGAGTGCGTCGAGGCCTGCATCTACAAGGAACCCAAGTTTAAAGACGAATTCAATCTCGGCCTCGGAAAACGCAAACCGGTCTACTTGCCCTTCCCCCAGGCTACGCCCGCAGTAGCCGTCATTGATCCTGAAACCTGCATCGAACTGAAGACGGGCAAGTGCAAGAAAACCTGCGTCGAAGCCTGCGGCGATCGGCAGGCCATCGACTTCAAACAGAAAGAGGAGCTGAAAGAAATCGAGGTCGGCACCGCCATCGTCTCGACCGGGTTCCAAATCTTCGATGCCAAGCGGCTTCCCTATTATGGTTACGGGATCTATCCCAATGTTTATACCGCGCTCGAAGTCGAGCGGCTGGTCAATGCCGCCGGACCCACCGGAGGCGAAATCATCATGCGGAATGGTAAACAACCTAAAACCGTCGCTATCGTCCATTGCGTTGGGTCCCGGGACGAAAACACCAATTGCTGGTGCTCGCGCGTTTGCTGCCTGTATTCGTTGAAACTCGCCCACCTCATCAAGGAACACGCCCAGGCCGAAATCTATAATTTCTACATCGATATCCGCACTCCGGGCAAGAGCATGGAGGAATTCTACAACCGAGTCGCCGAGGAAGGCGTGCAATTGGTCCGCGGCAAGGTAGCCGATATCTATCCGGAAAATATCAAGGACGCCAACGGCCCGTTGATCATCCAGGCCGAAGACACGTTAATGGGACGCGTTCTGAAGATTCCTGTGGACATGGTGGTGCTGGCGGTTGGGCTCGAACCGCGCGGGGATGCCCAAGACGTCCGGCGCTTGTTCAATATGTCCTGCTCTTCCGAGGGATTCTTCCTCGAACGCCATCCCAAGCTGGCCCCGGTGAACACGTTTGCGGACGGCGTCCTGCTGGCCGGTTGCTGCCAGGGACCGAAGGACATCCCGGATACCGTCGCGCAAGCCGGCGCCGCCGCCGCCGAGGCCTTCAAACTGATCGACAAAGGCTTTGTGGAAATGGAACCTAACACCGCCTTTGTCGTCGAAGAACACTGCTCGGGTTGCAAGTCCTGCATTCCGCTCTGCCCTTACACCGCCATCTCGTTCGACGACGAGAAGAAAAAGGCGACCATTAACGAGGCCCTCTGCAAAGGATGCGGCACCTGCGTGGCTGCCTGCCCGTCCGGGTCCATCAAACAGAACCTGTTCGAGGACGATCAAATCTTCACCGAAATAGCCGGAATTCTGGCTGCGGAACCTGACAACGAAAAGGAACTGGAACCGGTGGCCAGCCGCTAAAATAAGCGCCAAAAACCGTGGCTATACAGGTCTCCACACCTGCTGACTCGAGCGCTTGGGAAGTGGCGAATGGGACTGTCTGAGCGAAGCGAAGGCAGGGCCCGCAGGGACGAGTGAGCGGGAGCGAGCGAGCCAATCGCCGATTTCCAAACCGGCAGACCGTGCCCCGGCCCAACGCGATGCCGGTTGGAAACCCGTGATACAGCAGACTTCGATGTCTGCGTTGCAAAACGCGCCGATTCCGGACCGCGGGTAAACCTCCGATTCATCCTCTCAGCCTTGGAGAGTTCGCGTGGCCGGAGGCTCCGCGAACCGGCAGACCGGAGGTCCGCCCCACGACAGTAATGCCTGCCCCGCACTGAAGGTTTTCTTTACAAAATGGAGCGGACTGAACGGGTGTTTGTAATGTGTTGATTACACGCGGCTTCCAGATTGAAGCCTGCCTTGGTTCCAAATCTTCATCAAAATCGCGTCGGAATCGTTTACAAACTTCGCCGAATTCGAATTTCTAACTGACCTTAAAATATATCGCTATTTATTTGGTGTTAAGCGGGTTGCGGATTAGGCTGCGACATCGATCCGCGTAGTGGCAGGCTTTCTGCTCTTACACCGGCCAACCCGGTATCCCCCGGCCTAGGTGGGCCGGGAATCCATGTAATTAACGACAATTGCGTCTTTTGGCTCTCGAAAGGGGGACAAGAAGACGCCAGGGAAAACTGTTTATGTACACTACGCAGTCCTTCAGATTCCGCCCTGTTGCACGGAATTGTGGGTGGATTAGTTTCTTCATCCTGATCGTCGGTTTGGCCGTGGCCGGCCCTCCCGGCCTCTACGGCCAATCACTGCCTACCCCGACCGGGGTCAGCGCTTCGGACGGACTCTACGACAACATGATCCAGATCGAATGGAACGCGGACGCCAGCCTTTGGCAATTTGAGGTCTGGCGGAACACCTCAAGTGATCGAACCGGCGCCCAATTGACCAGCACCGATTGGTGGAACTGGTACTTGGATTATGAAGTGATTCCAGGCCAGACTTATTATTACTGGATCAGAGGCACCGATGGCATCAATTACAGCGATTTTAGCACCCCGGACAGCGGTTACGCCAGCCAATCCGCTACCGATCGTTACACACTTGCCATCAATGCCGGCAGCAACGGCAGGGTGCTGAAGAGCCTGCAGCAGGATGATTTTGCGGCGAATACCGAGGTCATCCTCACCGCATTGCCAGATCAGGGTTATGAGTTTGCCGGCTGGAGCGGCGACCTGACGGGCACTCAAAATCCAGCAACCATCCGCATGACAAAAAACATGGTTATCAACGCCGCCTTCCGTCTCATCAGCGTTAGCCAGGGAAGTATCACCATCCTCATTAATCCGCAAGAGGCCGTGACCGCCGGCGCCCAGTGGCGGATTCAAGGGGAAAACACGTGGCGTTCCTCGGGAGCCACCTTCACCACTGATACTTTCAAGACTTATATCATCGAGTTTAAACCGGTGTCAGGCTGGACCGAACCGTCCAACCTCAGCGTTCCCCTGGCTTCCAATATGCCGAACATCACCTGGACCGTTGATTACACGCAGGGCGGCGAAGGCTATACGCTCAGCACGCAAAGCGATCACGGCTCCATACTCAGGAACCCCGACAAGTCGCTGTACCAATGCACTGACCAGGTCCAATTAACTGCCTCGCCCGATAGCGGCTACCAATTCAGTCATTGGTCCGGAGACGCCCAGGGCACCAACAATCCCATTACCATCCTCATGGACGACAACAAAACCGTTCAGGCCGTATTTGAGCCTTCAACCGCTCCGAACGTAATCGCTGAACATGCCGCCGGCAATTATCAGTCGCCAGGAACATTGATCGTCCAGGGCAAAGTCACTTACGCATCCAATAACAAGCTGCTCTCGCTCAAATGGACTCCGCAACTGCCTTCGGGTTGGCAGTTGGCCGGCGCTTCGGGAGCCGGCAGCCCCGAAATCCAGCAGGGTGAGATCGTATGGACCAGCAGCCTGTCCAACAACCCAATCGAATTCACCTACACCGTCCAGGTTCCCAGCCAACAGGACGGCGCCAAGGCCATCCGGGGTTCGGTCGAGTACCAGCTCATGGGCATGATCAATCCCAGTCAAATCGCCGTCCAGCCGGACCCGCTCACCGTCAACCTCATTACCTATCACACTGCCGATTACCGGGACCCGCGATGGTCCATCGACGGTACCGAGGTCAACCGCGGCTTGTCCTACTGGCGGGCCGGGGCTTATCACCTCGAATCGCAAGGGGCCGATGGCTACGCCCCCGGTTCAGGCAACACCGGCGGAGCTCGCCATGCGGCTGACTATCGAGAGCCCTACTGGGTCATCGACGGCACCGAGGTAAATCGGTTGCTATCCTATTGGCGGGCCGGGGGTTATCATGTCGAGCCGCTCGGCGCCGATGGGTTCGCGCCGGGAACAACCTCACCCAGCCTGCACGGCCTGCAGACTTCCTCTGATCCGGCTATCCAGCAGACCGGTCCAGACCAATACACCCCCGGCGGAACCGTCAACATCACCAACTCGATCAGCTATAACGGAATGCTCCTGGCCCTTCTGTGGCGCCCTCAACTGCCCGAAGGCTGGACGATCACCCAGGTGACCGGAACCAGCAGCCCGGAAATGCAGGGCAGTGAAATCGTGTTCCTGGGAGCACTGACCGAAAACCCGATTACGATGGTTTACACGGTAAGCGTCCCTTCCGGCAGCCAAGGCGCCAAGTCTGTCCGCGGCGAAGTGGAATACCAGCTCCCGGGCCAGGCTCTCGGCAACCATCTTGCCGCCGCTGAACGATCCGCGGGAAATGGCAATGATGGACA
>JAMCZD010000119.1 GCA_023473405.1 Candidatus Omnitrophota bacterium | reverse complement strand
CCTCCCGGTTTCACCCCTGCCGCACCGTTAATGTCGCGGCTCAGGTCGAACTGAAGGACGACGGTGGTTGAGCCGAGGGTGCTGGTCGATGTCATTTCGGTTATCCCCGCAATGCGGCTGAACTGGCGTTCGAGCGGCGTGGCCACCGACGAAGCCATTGTCTCGGGGCTGGCGCCGGGCAAGCTGGCTTGGACGGAAATGGTGGGGAACTCGATCTGCGGCAGGGGTGAAACCGGGAGGAAATTGAAGGCGGCGGCGCCCGCCAAAGCGACTGCCACCGTCAAGAGCGTGGTGGCGACGGGCCGCTGAATGAATGGAGAGGAAAGGCTCATGGCCGCGAGCCTCCCTGGTCGAGTGCCGGTCCCGCCGCGCCGCCGCCAACCGGTGCGACCGAACGCTGGCGCGTGAACCGGTCGAAGAAGATGTAAATCACCGGCGTGGTGTAGAGGGTAAGCAGTTGGCTCACCAGCAATCCGCCCACAATGGCGATGCCCAACGGCCGGCGCAGCTCCGAGCCAGGCCCGGTTCCCAAGGCCAACGGCAGACCGGCCAGGAGCGCGGCCATGGTGGTCATCATGATGGGACGGAACCGCAGGAGGCAGGCTTGGTAAATGGCATCCACAGAACCGCGGCCCTCCTCGCGTTCGGCTTCGAGCGCGAAATCGATCATCATGATGGCGTTCTTTTTCACGATGCCGATCAGCAGGATGATGCCAATCAGCGATACAATGTTCAGTTCTTCTCCAAAGAGCATCAGGGCCAGGAGCGCCCCTACACCGGCCGAAGGGAGTGTCGACAGGATGGTGACGGGATGAATGTAGCTCTCGTAGAGAACGCCTAACACGATGTAGACGGTCAAAACCGCCGCCAGGATGAGCAATGGCTCGTTCGTCTGCGAGGACAGAAACGCTTCGGCGGTACCCTGGAAACCAGTGCGTATGCTGGGCGGCATTCTCAGCTCCCGCCGAACCTGATCGATCCCGGCGGTTGCCTCGCCCAGGGAAACCCTGGGAGCCAGGTTGAAAGAGACGGTTACTACCGGGAATTGGCCCTGATGGTTGATGGACAGGGGCGCGGTGCCGTTCTCGAAGTGAGTGAAGGCGCTGAGCGGAACTGCTCCACCGCCGGCGGAGCGGATATAGATATCCTGCAATTTGACCGGGCTTGTTTGGAACTCGGGCATGGCCTCGAGAACCACGTGGTACTGGTTGATCTGGGTGAATAGGGTGGCGATTTGCCTCTGGCCAAAGGCGTCGTAGAGGGTGTTGTCGATCATCTGGGGCGTGATGCCCAGCCGGGAAGCAGTCGGGCGGTCGATGACGAGCCTTGCCTGCAGACCGTTGGGTTGCTCATCCGTCGCCACGTCACGCAGTTCAGGCAGCGCCTCGAGACGGGAAACAAAGCGGGCCGTCCAGGTGTGCAACTCCTCTAGGTTGGCGTCCTCGAGCGTGAATTGGTACTGGGTCCGGGTAGCCCGGTCTTCGACGGTCAAGTCCTGAACGGGCTGCATGTAAAGGGTAATGCCCTCGACCGACTCGAGGCGCGGTTGGAGCCGCCGGATGACCTCGACAGCGCTGATATTGCGCTCGGCCAGCGGTTTGAGGTTGATGAGCATGCGCCCGCTGTTCAACGTCGTGTTGATGCCGTCAATGCCGATGAACGAAGAGAGGCTCTCCACAGACGGGTCTTCGAGAACGACTCGGGCCAGCGCCTGCTGTCTGCGGGCCATGGCCGGAAAAGAAACGGTTTCGTCGGCCTCAGAGATGCCTTGAATGACGCCGGTATCCTGCACCGGGAAGAATCCCTTGGGCACAATCACATCGCCCCAGATGGTGAGAGCCAGCATCGCCAGGGCCACCAACAGGGTTTCGCCCTGGTGCCCAAGAACCCAGCGCAGGGTCCGGCCGTAAAACTGGATCACCTCGTTGAAAACGCGCTCGGACCAGCGATAAAGCTTGCCCTGCGGCGCCTCGGTTTTCGGACGCAGCAACGTGGCGCACATCATCGGGGTGAGCGTGAGGGAAACGGCGGCGGAGACCAGGATGGTCGTGCTGAGGGTAACGGCAAATTCGCGGAAGAGCCGCCCCACGATCTCCCGCATGAACAGCAGTGGAATCAATACTGCGATCAGGGAAATGGTGAGGGACACAATGGTGAACCCGATCTGCCCCGCCCCTTTCAACGCGGCCTGCAACGGCGATTCGCCTTGCTCGATGAACCGGACGATGTTCTCGATCATCACAATGGCGTCGTCGACGACGAACCCGGTCGAGATGGTGAGCGCCATGAGGGTCAGATTATTCAGGCTGTAGCCGAGCAGGTACATCACGGCAAAGGTCCCGATGAGCGACAGCGGCGCCGCAACGCTCGGAATGATCGTCCCCGACAGAGTGCGCAGGAACAGGAAAATGACCGTCACGACCAGGAACACCGTCAGCACCAATTCGAACTCGAGGTCCTTGATCGAGGCGCGAATCGTGAGGGTGCGATCGGTGAGAATGGAGAGCTGAATCGAGGAAGGCAGGCTGGTCTTGAGCTGGGGCAAACGAGTCTTGATCCGGTCCACGACCTCGATGATGTTCGCCCCGGGCTGGCGTTGGACATTGATAAGCACGGCGGGGAGAGTATCCATCCAGGCGGCCTGCATGGTGTTTTCAACGCTGTCAATCGCACTCGCCACATCCGAAAGCATTACGGGCGCGCCGTTGGTGTATCCAATCACGACCGACCGATACTCGGCGCCGCTGGTGAGCTGGTCGTTGGCGCTGATCTCATAGGACTTCTGCGGTCCGTCAAAGCTGCCCTTGGCGCGGTCAACGCTGGCCTGCAGCAACACCGCCCGCATATCCTCGAGGTTGATGCCGAAGGACGACAGGACGGTGGGATTCACCTGAATCCGAACCGCCGGACGGTGGCCGCCGACGATGCTGACCAATCCGACGCCAGACAGTTGCGAAATCTTCTGCGCCAACCGCGTGTCGGCCATGTCCTCGACTTCCCACAATGGCATCGAGGCCGAGGTCAGGGCCAGGGTCAGAACCGGAGCTTCGGCCGGATTTGACTTGCTGTAGATGGGCGGGGCCGGAAGGTCGGTGGGCAGATAGCTCTGGGCGGCGTTGATGGCCGCCTGCACCTCTTGCTCGGCTACGTCGATATCGAGGTTGAGCGAGAACTGCAGGATGATGAGCGAACTGCCGCTCGAACTAGTCGAGGACATCTGGCTAAGGCCCGGCATTTGTCCGAATTGACGTTCCAGCGGGGCGGTGATGACCGAGGCCGTGACGTCCGGGCTGGCGCCGGGATAGAAGGTAATCACCTGGATGGTGGGATACTGGACCTCGGGCAGGGTCGACACTGGCAATTGCCAGAAGGCCACCACGCCCACGAGCAGGATGGCGGCCATCAACAAGGATGTCCCCACCGGTCGAAGTATGAAGATACGCGAAGGACTCACCGCTTGCCTGCCTGATTCGTGCCCGCCGGTAGTTGCCGGGGAACCACCTTGACGCCGTCCTGCAACCGGTTGAAGTTGTCTGTCGCAATCACCTCACCCGGCTGCAAACCCTCGACTGCCGATACGTTGTTCTCGGTGGCACGGACTTCAACCGGACGCGCGGCAACGGTCTGGTTGGCCTGGACCACATACACAAACGCGCCCTGGGTGTTCCGTTGAACGGCGGCGGCGGGAACCAAGGTCACCCCGATCAGGTTCTCGAGCTGGAGCCGGGCATTGACGAATTGGTTGGGAAACAGGGCATTGTCTTCGTTGGCAAAGAGCGCCCTGATCCTGACGGTCCCGGTAGCCGGATCGATTTGATTGTCCAAGGCCAGCACTGAACCGGCAGCCAGTTTCGCTTGCTGGGTGCGATTATAGACCTCGACAGCCATCGGGTGGCCCTGCCGCATTTGCCGCTGGATTTCCGGCAGGTAATCCTCCGCCACGCTGAAAATGACGGTTATGGGCTGGACCTGGACAACAACGAGCAACGGACTCGTGCTGTTGGCCTGAATGATGTTGCCGGGATCGACCAGGCGAAGGCCGACCAGGCCCGAGATGGGTGAAGCGATGTGGCAATAGCTCAACTGCAATTTCGCGTTGTCAACCTGGCCTTGGTCGAACTTGACGTCGCCTTGGTACTGATGAACGGTTGCCCTCTGGCTGGCAAGCTGCTGTTCCGGGATGGCCCTCTGGCTATAAGCCGTTTCGTAGCGTTTCAAATCGATCAGGGCGTTCTCCAACAGCGCCTTGTCGCGTTCATACTGGCCCTCGGCTTGCGTCAGTTGCGCCTGAAGCGGACGGGGGTCAATCTCGACCAGCGAATCCCCTTCGCGGACCATCTCGCCTTCGCGGAAATTCACCTGCATGAGCTGTCCTCCCACCCGGCTATTCACCACCACTGTGTTCACCGGCGTCACCGATCCGAGGGCATTAACGTAAATCCCAATGTTACCCTTACTTGCCGCCTCGATCTCAACCGGCACGGCGGGCATGCCGGGATGGGCCGCTCCCATTTGTTGGCCGGTGTCCCGCGGGTAAAAGAGCCCGCCTAGGCCGAAAAGGATGATCAATACGACCAGTCCCCATACCCATCGATGGCCTCCTTTCACGGAGTGCTGGTCCGATACCGGGCGTGAGGACTCGTCTGATTCTGGCGTGTTCGGCCTGGTGTGGGGCATCTGCTACCCTCTCCAATGTACTCGTGGAAGGATAGCATTAAGCAGGGTCAACTGCAAAAAAGTCGGGTCTACATTTTGAATAAAACATGGAGCAGACCCCCGGTCTGCCGGTCAATCAAGCCTCCGACCCGAAGTCCATTTTACCGCCAATACCCCTGCACCCGGTGCCAACCACGGTGCGCGTGTATCCATCGTGGTCCGATCCAAACCGCGTGCGAAAAAGGCGGCAACACCCAGTGCCCGGCAATCCACGTCCAGCCCGCCCCATTCCAAATCCACTCGCCACCGACCCAGACGTAACCGGGGCCGGGAGCGACCACGACGGTTTGTTGAGGCGGTGGCGGCGGTGCCTGGCTAACGGTCAGGTTACTGCTGGTATTGATCATGTAATTGATGACCTTCTCGCTGACCCCGGCATTCTTGAGGGCAATGATGGTATTGGCATCCAGGTTATAGACGGCATGGGTGCTGTTGATGTCACTGATGATAACGTCATCACTTACTCCCGCCTTGCTCATGGCCTCGATGTCAGCAATGGTGGGCGGCGGTCGCTGAGGTGCGGGAGTATAGACGGGAGGCGGTATAACCTCGCGTTCGGCTTCAGCCTGTTGATTCATGCTATGCCCGATCAGGCCCCCGGCGACAAGACCCGCCAACCCACCAATCAATGCGCCTGCCCCGGGGTTTTCCCGGGCCGCCAGGGCGCCTATAGTGGCGCCCGACACACCGCCAACCAAGGCGCCACTGCCCGTGTAATCCGTGTAGCCGCTCGGCGATACACATCCTGCCAACAGGCCGGCCAAGGCCGCCGCGGCTACAGATTTGATGACGACTGTTTTCATAATGGCTTGAAACGCGATTTCGAAGGCCGCCTTGCCAATTTGTAATCACTCTAAATCGTTACTCCATCGTAACAAAATCTCGGTGGCCGTTCCTGTCAAGTCGGTGCCCCCACCGGCCGGCGTAGTGGCAAAGCACAAAGAGAGAAGGGCAAGAGACGAGGCCGATTTCCAAATCGGCAAACGGTGCGCCAGTCGAATGCGTGGCGGGTTGGAAACTCGTGACACAGCAGGCTCGGAGGTCTGCGCCACGAAATGAGTGTGGCAGGATTCGAGAATTGCGCTTGACCGATCATCCCTTTTTTCAAAGGGTAATTGTTATGAACGGCCAATCGCCTTTACCCTCGAGTGAACTCCTCTTCGCCCCCATGCCGGTCTGCGGCACACTCTCTGCCGCTGGAATGGGATTGGGTGCTCGAGTGACCCTGGCGATGGCTTTGCTGGCGTGGCTGATTTTGGTTCCGCGGTTGACAGCCGAGATCGCGGGAGAGCCTGTTCCTGTCAGTTATTCCACGGCGGCGGTCGAGTCCAGGCCGGATCACATCACCCCCATCTGGCGCGGGTTCAAGAATCGCGGGCTCGAGCACCCGGCGCTGGTGACATTCGATGACGTGACCGGCTGGCGCGTGGCGCAATTTGGGGGGACTGAAGCCAGCATGCTGCGATCGGAAGAGGAACCATGTCACGAACACCTCCGCTACCAGGCGAAGTTGGTTTATCGATCGAAAGACGGGACCGGCCACTTCGAGTTAATCCCGCCCAAACCCATTCCCGTGGTCGATAGCGATTCACGACCACTGGCGTTTAACGCGGCTTGCGCCTGGGTTTACGGCAATAATTGGGCCTGGGTTTCCGATCCCTCAACTCCGCCCACCCATCTCTGGGTGCGATTATCCGACGCCGCCCGCCAACAGCACCGCATCGACTTGGGCGTGATCAATTTCAAGTTTTACGGATGGCTCTCGAAACGGCTCCGCGACCGGGCATCCGGTGACCCCGGACACCAGTTCTGGGGCGGCCCGGCCGACGGGCGGATTCACTTTCCCGCCCGGCTCGAAGCCATCGAGATTCGCGGGGGCACCAATCGCGAACCGCGCACCCTGTACCTCGAATCGATTTCGCTCTACCAGGACAACATGGCATTGCCCGCCTTTCAACCGGACCTGATCCAGAACCTGCCTTTTCCCACCACGCCCGACACCATCCTGCCTACGGTGGCGGAATCGACCGGGATATCGTTGCGGCAGGAAAAGAGCGCCTTCGTTTTTACGGCGCAAGGAGACGAGACCATTGTGTGGCGGTATGCACCGGCAACCGGCACCTTGTCCGATCTCGAGGTCGAAGTCGCCGGACGCCCGGCCTTCAAGCCATGCGCGGGAGGCGGCCCAGTCTTCCAATTGGCGGGCACGGAACGCGAGCCGGTGAACCCGGCGATTCGGCGCGAATTGATCGAAACGCGGATGACCGGCAATACGGTGGCCACGCTATGGCGATTTAGTTACGACCAGGATGACGCCGAGTTCACCCTCACACTTCAGGCCAAGGGCAAATCGCTCATCGCTGATTGGTCTTCGGCGGGTCAAAAGGCCACCGCCTTGCGCCTGGGCAAGGCCACCGAAGTGAGCAGCCCCAAGATCATCCGCGTGCCGTATTTGGCCATCCAACGCGAAGGACCGGCGGTGCTGTTGCAAAACAACACGTTTTTCATCGCCCTGCTCGATTGGTACCACACCGATAGTTCGGCCTTCTACTCACCATCCGGCCTCGAAGGAAGCAACACGGCTGTGGTCAATGGCGGCTCGGTCTATTACCCGTTGACGGATGGCACGCGAAATCCGCTCTTCGAGCGCCAGTTCATCAACGTCTCCTCGCGCTTCGACGAGGTCCTGCCCAACATACCGAATCCCCCATCCACGCAGGCTCGAGTCACGCGTGAGCATCTCTATTGCCACATAGGCGGGACGGCGGTGAACCGCTTCGACAACTACCTGAAAATGTGGCGCGAATATTATCGCAAAGGCATCCGGAAAGTCATGGTGAGCCACCACGAGGATGCATGGTCAAACGGCGCCGATGTGGGCCAAGGCGGCCAGGAATATACCATGTGCACCGAGGCCGCCCCCGAGGTCGGCGATGTGAAACTCATTGCCTACTGCCACGCCATGCGGGACATGGGATACTACATCGGCCTCTACGAAAATTTCACCGACTACAATCCCCTGGGCAAGTCCTGGGATGAGCGAAACGCACTGCGCAATTCCTGGGGCGAATTGCAGCGCGTATGGCCGCCAGCTTACGCCATCCGGCCGTTGAAAGCGCTCGAAATGGCCCTTGATTATCCGCGGCGCGTGCGGACCAAGTTCGACGTCAACACGGCTTACCGCGACTGCCATACCGCTTATCCGCCTTGGGGCCAGGTTGACTACCAGGCCGGATCGCCGGGCGCGGGCAAGTTCGCCTGCAACTTCAAGGCCTGGGGCGCCTTGCTGCGAGATGGCGCAAAGGCTTACGGCGGCCCGATATTCAGCGAGGGAGGTTATCATTGGTTCTCGGCCGGCCTGGTGGACGGGAACTATGGCCAAATCCTGCTGCCGGATGCTTCGCATTACCCGTTGCTCCTCGATTTCGATTTGTTGAAGATGCACCCGCTCGAAGCTGATATTTCGATGACGCCCGGCTGGTCGTGGGGCGATGGGGTATGGCACTGCCTGGCCGCCACCATTGCCTATGGGCATATTGGCTTCCAACCGTTTGGCGACCTGGCGCTGGCAGCGCGGTATTATTACCTCATGCAGCAGCTCCAGTCC